>NZ_JBMLTR010000009.1:0-57857 GCF_049239865.1 Aquidulcibacter sp. | reverse complement strand
ATCAGGCCGCCATGTTCCATTTGTTCACCCACGCCTTCTTCAAAGCTTTGTTGTTCTTAGGCGCAGGCAGCGTGATCCATGGGATGCATCACGAGCAAGATATGCGCAAAATGGGCGATGTGGCCAAGCATATGAAGATCACTTTTGTGATCATGATTATCGGCACCTTGGCCATTACCGGCGTTGGTATCCCGCACACGCCCTTCGGCTTTGCTGGCTTCTTCTCCAAAGATGCCATTATCGAAACCACTTATGCTGCCGGTATGACGGGTAATACAGCCGCACAAATGGCCTTCTGGATGGCCTTGCTGGCTGCCACCCTGACAAGCTTCTATTCGTGGCGCTTGGCCTTCATGACCTTCCATGGCACGCCCAAGTGGAAAGCCGATGGCGATCATAGCCATCATGACGACCATGGCCATAGCGATGCCGCCCATGCCCATGGCCTGCCTGCGGTTGCCCATGTCGGTGAAGTCGGTAGCGATGCGGCTGGCAGCCATGATGACGACCATGGTCACCATGCTTGGCATGGCCCGCATGAAAGCCCGCTGGTGATGTTGATCCCGCTGGTGCTTTTGGCCTTGGGTGCTGTGTTTGCGGGTTCGATTTTCTATGATGCCTTTGTTGGCCATCATGCCAAGGAATTCTGGGGCAGCTCCATCTATACCGCGCCAGACAATACAGTCCTGAAGGACAAATATTCCATCCCAGGCTGGGTCTTCTATGCACCTTTGGTCGTGATGGTGATCGGCCTTGCGGCTGCCCTCTATTTCTATCTGTTCAATGAGGGCTTGGGTAAGAAGATCGCCGACCGCAAGGGCATGGCGCACGCCTTCTTGGAGAACAAATGGTATTTCGACGAGCTCTATGAGATCGTCTTTGTGAAGGGTGCCCGCGCGCTGGGCGACTTCTTCTGGAAAATCGGTGACGGCAAGCTGATCGATGGGCTCGGACCCAATGGCATTGCCGCAGCTTTGAACTTTGGTTCGAAGAAAGCCGTCAAAATCCAGTCGGGCTATGTCTATCACTATGCCTTTTTGATGCTGATCGCGGCGGTCGCGCTTGGCGCTTTTGTTCTATTCCGGGGTGCCTGAGGCTATCATGGACACGCTGCCCATCCTCTCGATCCTCACGTGGCTGCCCGCTGTGGCGGCCGTCCTGATCCTGTTTTTGCCCCAGCTCATCAAAAGCCCAGAGGCCGCGCGTGCCAATGCGGCC
Source organism: Aquidulcibacter sp. (assembly GCF_049239865.1). Taxonomy (NCBI): domain Bacteria; kingdom Pseudomonadati; phylum Pseudomonadota; class Alphaproteobacteria; order Caulobacterales; family Caulobacteraceae; genus Aquidulcibacter; species Aquidulcibacter sp. The sequence goes on along the minus strand of NZ_JBMLTR010000009.1, from coordinate 56,639 downwards.
CGTTGGATTGCCTTGGTGACGACCGTCATCGTGTTCGGCTTAGCGCTTTGGATGACCTTGGCGTTTGACGAAACCAAATCCGGCTATCAATTCGTAGAGCGGGCCGATTGGTATGGTATGATCCAATATCATCTGGGCATTGACGGCATTTCGGTGCTGTTGATCCTGTTGACCGCCTTTTTGATGCCCTTGTGCATCTTGGCGAGTTGGACCTCGATTGAGAAGCGCGTCGTCGAATATATGGCGGCCTTCTTGCTGTTGCAGACGCTGATGATCGGCGTGTTCTGCGCGCTTGATATCGTGCTCTTCTATATCTTCTTCGAAGCTGGCCTGATCCCGATGTATCTGATCATCGGGATTTGGGGCGGGAAGAACCGCGTTTATGCGGCTTACAAATTCTTCCTCTACACACTTTTGGGCTCGCTCTTCTTGCTGATCGCGATTGCGTGGATGGCGATCACCGCCAAGACGACCTCGATCCCCGACCTGCAAGCCTTTGAATTTGCCAAGGACGCCCAGACTTGGTTGTGGTTGGCCTTCTTTGCCTCATTCGCTGTCAAAATGCCGATGTGGCCGGTCCACACTTGGTTGCCGGATGCCCACGTGGAAGCGCCGACGGCAGGTTCTGTCATTCTGGCTGGGGTCTTGTTGAAGATGGGCGGCTATGGCTTCCTGCGCTTCTCCTTGCCCATGTTCCCAGACGCCTCCAACGACTTTGCACCCTTTGTGTTCGCTCTGTCAGGCATTGCGATTGTCTACACTTCGCTGGTCGCCTTCCGTCAGACCGACATCAAAAAGCTGATTGCTTATTCCTCGGTCGCGCACATGGGCTTTGTCACCATGGGGATTTTCTCGGGCAATGAGCAAGGCATTCAAGGCGCTTTGTTCCAAATGCTCAGCCACGGTGTGATCTCGGGCGCTTTGTTCCTTTGCGTCGGTGTTATCTATGACCGCATGCATACCCGCGAGATCGCCCAATATGGTGGCCTTGTGAACCGCATGCCGATTTATGCGGCGGTGTTTTTGCTCTTCACCATGGGCAATGTCGGCTTACCGGGCACGTCGGGCTTTGTCGGCGAAATCCTCACCATGCAGGGCGCATTCAATGTCGACCCAGTCACGGCGATGGTGGCCGCCAGCGGCGTGATCTTGTCGGCGGCCTATATGTTGACGCTCTATCGCAAGGTGATTTTTGGCACGATCGTCAATCCGGCGCTCAACACGATAACCGACATGAATGCGCGCGAGATCTTGATCTTCGTGCCCTTGATCGTGGCGGCGCTTTATTTGGGCTTCCAACCCAACCTCATCTTTGACCAGACGGCGACTTCTGCCGTTGCGCTCGTGGACGCCTTCCACGCCAACTTTAAGTGACCGGTGCGGTAATGGCCATCAACCAAACCATGACAGCAGAGCTCTTCTTCCAGCAGGTTCCCTATATCCTGCCGGAGATCACCCTCGCAGCGGGGGCTTTGATCATCATGCTGATCGGTGCCTTCATGGGCGATAAGGGTGCACGCTTGGTCACTTGGCTGTGCGTTGCCACCATTGTGGCTGCTGGCTCTATGGCTGTCCTGCACATGCCGCCAGAGCAAGTGGTGGTCTTTTCTGGCTCCTATGCGGCAGACGGTTTTTCCGCCTATGCCAAGCTGATCATTGCCTTGACCGCCAGTAGTGCGCTTTTGCTCTCCATCGACTTCTTGGCCGAGAAAAAGCTCGATAAGCCAGAGTTTCCGGTTTTGGCACTTCTTGCGACCTTGGGCATGTTCATCATGGTCTCCGCCCATGATTTGATCGCGCTTTATGTCGGCGTTGAGATGCAATCCTTGGCGCTTTATGTGCTCGCAGCCTATGCCCGGGATGACGCCAGAAGCTCTGAAGCTGGCCTCAAATATTTCGTGCTCGGTGCTTTGTCGTCTGGCCTTTTGCTCTACGGCTGCTCGCTCGTGTACGGCTTTACCGGTTCAGTCAATTTCGACGTGATCGCTGCCCAAGTGGCTGGCGAGCGCTCCATCGGAGTCGTCTTTGGCCTCGTCTTCATCCTGTGTGGTCTGGCGTTTAAGATGTCGGCAGCCCCATTCCATATGTGGACGCCCGATGTGTATGAGGGCTCGCCCACGGTTTCGACCGCCTTCTTTGCTTCTGCGCCCAAGGTTGCGGCTTCGGTCCTGTTTGCCCGCGTCTGCTTTGAAGCCTTTGGCCCTCTCCAAAAGGATTGGCTGGGCATTGTTGTCATCATGGCCGTCCTGTCCATGGCAATTGGCGCTTTGTTCGCGCTGCAGCAGACCAATATCAAGCGCCTGCTTGCCTATTCTTCCATCGCGAACATGGGCTATGCGCTGGTCGCGATTGCTTGCGGGCCAGAGTTTGGGCCAAAGGCGCTTCTGGTCTTTGTTTCCATTTATGCCATCACTTCGGTGGGTCTGTTTGGCGTCGTGCTCTCCTTGCGTAACACTGAAGGCGAACGGGTGGAGACCATTTCCGCACTGTCGGGCCTCTCGCGGTCCAACCCGCTTTTGGCTTCGGCTTTGACCATGCTGTTATTCTCAGTCATGGGGATCCCGCCTTTGGCAGGCTTCTTCGGGAAGTGGGAAGTGATCTTGGCGACCAGCGCGTCGGGGCTTTTACCGCTCGCCATTGTCCTGATCTTGGCGTCGGTAGTCTCGGCCTTCTATTATCTCCGTATCATCAAGACCGTTTGGTTTGACGAGCCGCGCATTGCCATGGTGCCCGTTGGGGCATCCACCACTTTGACGCTGACCGGGGCGACCTTTGTCTTGGCGGCTTTGACCTTGGTGATCGGCCTTGTCGGCTCTGCCGCCAGCATCGCTGGGGCTGGCTTCCATTGAGGCCAAGCCGAGGGGGCGGGCTGGGCGACGTCCGGCTTTATGACACGATTGATTCCACCAATGACGAAGCACGCCGTCTGAGCGAAGGCGGCGAGACTGGCCCCTTATGGGTGCGCAGCCTTGAACAGACCAAGGGCAGGGGACGGCGTGGTCGGACGTGGTTGGGGCAGCCCGGCAATCTGTTCACAACAGGCCTTTTTACGTTGAGCTGTGGGCCAGCGGAGGCCGCCAATCTGTCCTTTGTTGCCGCTTTGGCCGTGGCTGAAGCCATCGACCCTTTTGTGGCCCAAGGTGCTGTCAGCCTTAAATGGCCGAATGACGTGTTGATCGGGGGCAAGAAGACCAGCGGCATTTTGCTGGAAAGCTGGCAGGGGCCTTATGGCTTTCACTTGGCAGTCGGCATTGGCGTGAATGTGCGTACCAGCCCCGATGGCATTGATCAGCCGATCACCTGTGTCACGGATCACGTTCTAACAGGGGCGCCACAAGTTAGCGCGGAAATTCTGTTTGAGGGCTTGCGGGCGCGTTTTCACGACTGGTTCGACATTTGGGCGAAACTGGGCTTTGCCCCGATTGCAGGGGCTTGGCTGGCACGGGCTTCTGGCGTTGGCCAGCCTATCATTGTGCGCTTGCCGCACGAGACACTGGAAGGCCGCTTTCATGGCCTCGCACCCAGCGGTGCGCTGCAATTGGAACAGCCCGATGGCACCATCCACGAAGTGACGGCCGGGGATGTGTTCTTTGGCTAAGACGGCCTGCACCCTTAGCACTGGCGCAGTCCCTGTCGGACAGGCTAAAGAGAGCGCGAAAATGGTAACCCGCGTGGGCCTGGCCCCGTATCAGAGACAGACCTAGGGGGATACATGCTGCTGGCCATTGACGTTGGGAACACCAATTCGAAATTTGCTGTCCATGATGGCACCCATTGGCGCGGCACTTGGCGCGCGGCCAGTAACTCCTCGCGCACAGCGGATGAATATGCTGTTTGGCTCGATGCGGCGATGCGCTTTGCTGGCTTATCGATCAACGACCTCAATCATTGTGTGATCTCAACCGTGGTGCCGCAAGCCTTGTTTCACTTACGCAATCTGTCGCGCCGCTATGTGGGGGCAGAGCCTTGGGTCGTGGGCGAGAATGCGGAACTGGGCATTGATGTGCGCATTCCAAAACCATCAGAAGCCGGGGCAGACCGTCTCGTCAATGCTATTGGTTCCTTCATCCAATATGGTGGCCCTTGCATTGTGATCGACAGCGGGACCGCGACCACATTTGACATTGTAGGGGCAGATGGCGCATTTGAGGGCGGTGTGATTTCGCCAGGGATCAATTTGTCTCTTCAGGCGCTACATACAGCCGCAGCACGTTTGCCGCGCATTGAAATTCGCAAGCCAGACAAAGTCATCGGTATCGACACGGTCGGTGCGATGCAATCTGGCGTATTTTGGGGCTATATTGAGCTGATTGATGGTCTGATCGACCGAATTAAAGCCGAGTATGGCAAGCCCATGAAAGTAATCGCAACCGGGGGTGTCGCCTCTTTGTTTGAAGGCGCATCGACCCATATTGATCATTATGATCAGGACCTGACGACTGTCGGGCTTTTAGAAATCTTTGAACGCAATGGCGGTAGGTCCGCCAATCGGAACCCAACGTGACAAAAACAAAAAATAAAACAGATGAACTCGTCTTTCTCCCCCTCGGTGGCTCTAATGAAATCGGCATGAACCTCAACGCTTACGGCTTCGGGCCGGAGGGCGATAAGAAGTGGATTGTGGTTGATGTCGGTGTCACCTTCGCCGGCGAGGAGGGCATACCGGGCGTGGACTTGATCCTGCCTGACCCAGAGTTTCTCGAGACCAATAAGGACGATATTCTCGCCATCGTGCTGACCCATGCGCATGAGGACCATATCGGGGCCATGGGCTGGCTTTGGCCGCGCTTTCCGGCACCCGTCTATGCAACGCCCTTCACCGCCCACCTGTTGCGCGACAAGCTGCGTGAGCGCGGGATCGAGCGTAAAGTCCCCCTGCATGAAGTGCCTTTGAAGCACCGCTTTCAAATCGGCCCCTTCGACATTGAATATGTCACACTGACCCACTCGATTGCCGAACCCAATGGTCTGGCCATCCACACGCCGCTGGGCACAGTGATGCATACCGGCGACTGGAAGATCGACATTGATCCTCTGATCGGCGAGCAAACCGACAGCGCCCGCATCCGCCAGATTGGCGATGATGGCGTCTTGGCGATGGTCTGCGACAGCACGAACGTCTTTTCCGAAGGCGAAGCAGGCTCTGAAGCCGGTGTTCGTGACGGGCTGTTTGAGGCCATCGCGGAGCAAAAGGGCAAAGTGGCTGTGGCTTGCTTTGCGTCTAATGTGGCACGCATCTTGTCGACCGTGGAAGCTGCAACAGCGGCTGGCCGCTCGGTCTCTCTGATCGGTCGCTCCATGTTGCGCATCACGGGGGCCGCCAAAGCGGTTGGCCTGTTGCAAGACGCAACCTTTATTGAGCCGGAAATGGCGCGCCATTTGCCCGACGACAAAGTGCTCTATCTGTGCACGGGCAGCCAAGGTGAGCCGCGCGCCGCTTTGGCCCGCATCGCCGAAGGCAGCCACCCCTTTGTCACCCTTGGACGCGGCGATACCTGCCTCTTCTCTAGCCGCGAAATTCCCGGCAATGAGCGGGCGATCTTAGAGCTTCAAAACAAGCTTGCCATGCGCGGCGTCAATATCATCACCGGCAAGGATCGCCACATCCACGTCTCGGGCCACCCGTGCCGGGATGAGTTGCGCGCCATGTATGAGATGGTGCGCCCGCAAATCGCCATTCCGACCCATGGCGAACAGCGCCATTTGATGGAACATGCGAAGTTTGCCTTGAGCCTTCAGGTTCCAGAGGCCTTGGCCGTCAAAAACGGTGACATGATCCGTCTGGCGCCAGGCCCTGCAGCGGTGATTGATGAAGTGCCCAACGGTCGATTGTTGGTCGATGGTGATGCCATCATCGCTTCGGACAGCGAGACCATCCGCGACCGCATTCGTTTGAGCGAGCATGGCTATGTGATGGTCTCCATCGCCATTGATGCCAAAGGCCGGATCAAAGCTGGTCCCGATGTGCGGGCACGCGGCTTGTCTGAGCGCAATGGTAGCCCTGCTGAAGGCCGACTTGAGCAATTGGCCGATGCCGCCGAAGAGGCCTTCAACCGCTTAAAGCCAGATCAACGCATGGATGAAGAAGCCGCCGAAGGCTTTGTTATGCGCGCCGTCCGCAAGGCCTGCGACCGCATCTTCGGCAAACGACCCATCGTCGATGTGGTGGTGATGACGATTTAGGGTGCTGTGACTAGCACCTCTGCATGATCGGCGAACCCGACTTAGAAGCGCTTTGGTGCTAGCTGTGCCAAGCGCAATATCAAAATTAGGGTAGACTTGAATGCCGCACTCTGCTGGCATTCAAGTCCTCCAAGTTTTGCCCCTAAGGCGTGCCCAAGAACGTCATGGCCGCAACCACATAGCCTTCGACACTCGACTTGACCGAGGCTTCGGGTTCAATCCGGAACAGAGGCGAGTGGTGGGGCGGGGCTTTGCTCATGTCATCGGTGATGCTGCCACCGACATTGAAGAACACGCTTTTGATGCCGCCCCACTCGGGCGCGCCATAATAGGCGAAGTCTTCCGCACCCATGCCAGCACGGGGGATTTTCGACATGCGGTCAGCACCAAAGGCCGCTTCAAGACTGGCGCGCAGCTTGGCGGCATTTTCAGGATCGTTCAGATTGGGTGGGGCTTTTTCGGCCAGATTGGTGACAATCGGCATGCGATCTTCGGGCACGCCATAGGTTCTGGCCACCCCATCAGAAATGCGTTTGATCCCGTCGAGCAGCTTTGCCCGTACTTCCGGCGTATCAGCACGCACGGTCAGCTCCAAACGGGCTTCTTCGGGAATGATGTTGCGCTTAGAACCGGCGTGGACAACGCCCACAGTCACAATGCCAGGCTCTAACGGCGAGATGTTACGGCTGACTAGGGTCTGCAAGGCCATGACGAGGTTAGAGGCGACAACAATGGGGTCCACCGTCTGTTGTGGCGAAGCCCCATGACCGCCCACACCGCGCACAATGATGTTGACGCCGTCAGAGCTGGAATTGGCAACGCGGCTTTCCACTTTGAACTTGCCGCGCTCTTGGCCGCTGCCAATGTGCAAGCCCAAGGCGATGTCTGGTTTGGGGAAGCGGGTATAAAGGCCGTCTTGCAACATGGCCAAGGCCCCGCCCAGACGCTCTTCAGCCGGCTGGAAGACCAGCACAATCGTGCCACGCCACAGGCTCTTACGCGCCATCAATTGCTTCGCCGCACCGATCAAAGCAGCAACATGCACATCATGGCCGCAAGCATGCATGACGGGCATCTCAACCCCGTCCGCGTCAATTTGGCGGACTTTCGATTCATACGGCAGACCATTGCGCTCTAGGATGGGTAGGCCGTCCATATCGGCGCGCAACATCACAATTGGCCCCGCGCCATTGCGGATTACGCCAACAACACCCGTGCCGCCAACCTTCTCGGTGATTTCAATCCCGCCAATGGCCCGCAGCTCTCGCACCACAACGCCTGCTGTGCGGGTCTCGCGGAAGGACAATTCTGGATTGGCGTGCAAATCTTCCCACAAGGCTTTTAGCGAGCTTGAATAATCAGCCGCGACACTGGCGCTCAATTCTGGAATCTTCAACGTCTGCACTGGCGCAGTCGGCTTAGGCGCGGCGGCACCCAAAATCATAAGAGCAGCCAATGTGGCCAAGGTAGAAGTTCGTTTCATTCTGGTCTCCCCGATCATTTTTCTGATCACAGCCTTGTGAGGCTAAGGACCCCCGCCGCACTTGTCTATTCAAAAGTGAAGCCTACCTGTCGGCTAAGATTGACGTAGCCGCCTAAAGCCATGATGGAAGCAGGCAACTCATACAGGAACAGCATCATGAAACTGGGTCGTCTCAATCACGTCGGCATTGCCGTGCCTTCTATCGCTGCAGCCTTGGAAAACTACAAAGCGCTTTATGGTGTCACCGACGCCGATATCACGCCGATGCGCGATATGCCTGAGCAAGGCGTGAAGGTGGCTTTTGTCGATATTCCTAATAGCCAGCTTGAGTTGATTGAACCCTTGGGTGAAGCCTCACCCATCCATAAATTCCTCGAAAAGAACCCCAATGGCGGCCAGCACCATGTGTGCTTTGAAGTGCCCGAGATTTATGCCGCGCGCGACGCCATGAAAGCCAATGGGGCCACTATTCTGGGCGAGCCCCGCATTGGGGCTCACGGCACTTTGATTATCTTCGTCCACCCAAAGAATTCTAATGGGGTGTTGATCGAATTGATGGAAACGCCGAAAGGGGCCCACTAAATGGATTGGTTCACCGGGATCGCAATCTTCCTCACCATGTGGTGGGTGATCCTCTTCTGCGTTTTGCCAATTGGCGTGCGCAGCCAAGAAGAAAGCGGTGAAGTCGTCGCTGGAACAGACCCCGGCGCACCGGTGATTGCCAATATCAAGCAGAAACTCATTTGGACGACGGCGATCACGTCCATTGTGTGGACAGCCTTTGCTCTGCTTTTGATGTCTGGCTGGGTCTCTTTGGAACATCCCTTGGGTCGGTTGATGGGGTGAGGTGGCCTTATCGTCCCTGAAATAGGGGTAATTTAGGCGACGAGCCCAAAAAGAGAGCAGGGTTTGCACGACATTTAGCCGCCTCATGGGCAATGGCATCTTTTTGCGGCAATTGGGCAGCCATCATGTTGCACCTGCGAGCAGGAACGGCGATTGTGCACTTGCGAGACGGGCCTGTCGCCCCCTCGTAAATGCCTGATGGCGTTTCCTCCCAGAACCTTTGCGCCGCGCCTGACTTGTTCAAGCGCGGCCTTTTTTCGTTTGGGGGGTGGTCGAATGATGGAGCGCGCAGCATTAGCTGCGCACCTAGTGGTGCGCGGTCCTTTGGGCGCACCTTGGCGTAGCGGACAAGCTAGCCCAATGCCTTTCACCTAGAAGCGCTTTGGTGCCCATTTTGGTTCACCAAAGCGCTACCTCAATTCTCTTTGCGACATGTGGGTCGTCAAGTGTCCGTTTTCTTTGAAAACGGATCGCTCGCGACGCAGCAAAGCTGCGCACTTGACTACCCAGATGTCGCTCTCATCCTCGATGATCTATTTTGGTGAAACATAGTTTCTACCAAAATGGGTCCAGACGAAAAGAACTTCTGCTTGCCCCCCCACCACACCACCCGCAGCGCTGACTAATTGCCTCAGCGCGCGGCACAGACTATGGCAGAGCGTCAAAGAGAAGGTGATCGCCATGCGCATGTCGCGCTATTTCCTGCCCGTTACAAAAGAAACCCCAGCCAATGCCGAAATCGTGTCGCACAAGCTGATGCTGCGCACCGGTATGATCAAGCAACATTCCGCCGGTATCTATTCCTGGCTGCCTTTGGGCTTGAAAGTCTTGCAAAAGATTGAGGCGATTGTGCGCGAGGAGCAAAACCGTTCCGGCGCACTGGAAGTCTTGATGCCGACCATGCAAGGCGCGGACCTGTGGCGGGAAAGCGGCCGCTATGACGCCTATGGTGCCGAAATGCTGCGCATCACCGATCGGCACGAGCGCGATTTGTTGTTTGGGCCGACGGCAGAAGAAGTCGTAACCGATATTTTCCGCAACCATGTGCGGTCTTACAAGGAATTGCCGCTGAACCTCTATAATATCCAATGGAAGTTCCGCGACGAAGTCCGCCCCCGCTTTGGCGTGATGCGCGGCCGCGAATTCTTGATGAAAGATGCCTATAGCTTTGATCTGGATGAAGCTGGCGCGCGCGATGCCTATAATAAGATGTTTCTGGCCTATCTGAAGACGTTCCAGCGCTTGGGCCTGCAGGCGGTGCCAATGCGCGCCGATACCGGGCCGATCGGTGGCGATCTAAGCCATGAGTTTTTGGTATTGGCCCCCACGGGCGAAAGTGGCGTCTTCTATGATGCCATTTATGACGAAACCGATTGGGCCGGCATGGATATCAGTTTTGACAATAATGACGCGGCTCGCGCTAATCGCGCCGAAACCGTCTCACGCATCGTCAAAGCTTATGCGGCAACTGACGAAATCCATGATGAGGGTCGCTTTGAAACCGAAGTGCCGATGGATCGCCGCCGTACGGGTCGCGGCATCGAAGTGGGCCATATCTTCTTCTTTGGCACCAAATATTCCGCACCCATGAACGCCAAAGTCTCTGGCCCTGATGGGAAAGATGTCTCAGTGCAAATGGGTTCCTACGGCATTGGCGTGTCGCGTCTGGTTGGGGCAATCATTGAAGCCAGCCATGATGACAATGGCATTATTTGGCCAGATGCGGTTGCCCCGTTTGATGTTGGCGTGATCAGCTTGCGTCCGGGCGATGAGGCCGTCGATACAGCCTGTGAGCAAGCCTATCAAACGCTTTTGAAGGCCGGCATGGACCCGCTTTATGATGATAGCCAAGGTCGTCCGGGCGCGAAGTTTGCCACGATGGATTTGATCGGGGTGCCCACTCAATTGATCGTTGGGCCGAAGGGCCTTGCCAATGGGCTGGTGGAAGTGAAGGACCGCAAGACGGGCACCAAGGAAGAAGTGTCCTTGGAAAGCGCGCTCTCGCGTCTGACTGCTAAGGCATCGGCATGAAAGCTGGCGGCGCGGGGCCCTTTGGCATGTGGGAGCGCACGCTAGCCGCACGCTATTTGCGGGCTCGGCGTGAAGATGGCGGGGTCGCTTTGATCTCGCTGATTAGCTTTATCGGCATCTTTCTGGCTGTCGCCGTGCTCATCATCGTGATGAGCGTGATGAATGGCTTTCGCGCTGAATTGTTAGGCCGGATTTTGGGCGTCAACGGCCATGTTTTTGTGGATGTGCGCAACATGCCCATCCCAGAAGCTCGCGCCATTGTGGCCAAAGCCAAAGCTTTGCCCGGCGTTGTGGACGTCATGCCCAAGATTGACGGCCAAGTGATGGCGGTCGGCCAAGGTGGCAATCTCGCACGCGGTGCGATGGTCACTGGGCTTTCAGCTTCTGACCTCGCTAAGCTCAAAATCGTCTCGGGCAATCTGGTTGGCGGCAACCTCAAGACCTGGGGCACGGGCGAATATGGCGGGGACGAGATCGCCATGGGGTCGAGGCTCGCGGAAGCGTTAGGCGTTCTGCCGGGGGATTCGGTGCAATTGATTTCGCCCCAAGGGGCCTCAACGCCCTTTGGCACGACCCCGCGCATCAAGGACTACACCGTCTCGGCCATTTTCGACATTGGCATGAGCGAGTATGACGCCACCTTCATCTATATGCCGATCGAGCAAGCCCAACTCTTCTTCTCCAAAGAAACCTCTTGGGACACGATCGAACTGCGGATGCAGGATCCTGATAAAGCCGACCTTTTGGCGCTGGAAGTCGCGAAATTCAGCCAAAACCGTTACGTAACCGACTGGCGGCAGCAATCAGAAAGCCTCGTCTCGGCTTTGCAGATTGAGCGCAATGTGATGCGCTTGATCCTGATGCTGATTGTCGCAATTGCCGCTATGAACATCATCTCTGGCCTTGTGATGCTGGTGAAGAATAAAGGCCGTGATATCGCCATTCTGCGCACCATGGGGGCCTCGCGCGCCTCAATTATGCGGGTGTTCATGATGTCTGGGGCCAGTGTCGGTATCCTTGCCACGCTTGCAGGAGCTATTGGCGGGACTTTGTTCTGTCTCAATATCGGCACCATTCAAAAGGTCGTCGAGTTTGTGTTTGGCCCGGTCTTCAATGCCGACATCTATTTCTTGAGCCAGATCCCCGCGAAAGTGGAATGGCACGAGGTGATCACCACGGCTTTGTTCGCAGCCATCGCGAGTGTTGTTGCCACCTTGCCACCGTCTTGGCGTGCCTCCAAGCTCGATCCAGTGGAGGCGCTTCGCTATGAGTAGCCCTGTTCTCCGCCTGACCGATTTGCGCCGCGTCTATCAGACTCGGGCAGGCGAGCTCGAAGTCCTTAAAGGTGCCAATCTCACCATTATGCCCGGCGAAATTGTGGCCCTGATCGGCCCGTCGGGTTCTGGCAAGTCCTCGCTCCTCCATGCCGCGGGCCTGTTAGAGGCTGTTCAAGGCGGCACGGTAGAGCTGGCGGGCATTGACGCGACAAAACTGCCCGATGCCGCCCGCACGGCGCTGCGCCGCACGGCCTTGGGCTTTGTGTATCAATTCCACCATTTGCTGCCAGAATTTAGCGCCGTTGATAATGTCGCGTTGCCACAATGGATTGCCGGCGTTGGCCAAGCCGAAGCACGCGCACGGGCAGAGCAACTCCTCGACATGATGGGACTGGCAAACCGGAAACTCCACCAGCCGGGTCAGCTTTCAGGTGGCGAGCAGCAGCGCGTCGCCATTGCGCGCGCACTGGCCAATCAACCGGCGCTCTTGATTGCTGATGAGCCTACCGGCAACCTTGACCCTGCCACCTCGAGCTTTGTCTTCGACACCTTCCGCAAAGCCACGCGGGAGGAGGGGACCTCTGCCCTAGTTGCCACGCATAACATTGATTTAGCTCGGCAAATGGACCGCGTTTTCCGCATCGATGGCGGACGCCTCGTCCAAGACTGAAGTGCCCAAAATCTTGTTCCACGTTTATGCAAATTACCTCTTGCCATGAGAGCAAAACAAGAATAGAACGAAGGCAGAACAAACGAGGTGAAACATGGCCCAACTTCAAGACGCAGCCGCTTTCGCAGCTATTCTCGCATTCACCCTGATGGCTTGGGGCTGGGGTGCTGTGATCGGTTGAGGATGGCTTTGAATTTTCTGTCGGCGAGGGCTGACAGAGGCCTGAGAGTCCTGTCACACTGATCCGCTCTTTGGTGATGATTCAGTCGACGGATTCAGGTGGCCCCATGGCAGATACTACTCTTTCAGGCGGCGCTTTCTCTGACGGTGATCAGGGCTCGGGTGATGTCGCATTGACGGGGCCAGGTGGGGCGTCAACTGGGGCAGGGCAAGTCGAAAGACCTGCTTTGGCAGGCCCGGGTTTTGTCCATCTGCGGGTAAGGTCGGCCTATTCGCTGCTCGATGGCGCGATGACCGTCAAAAAGCTCGCGGGCTTTGCCGCTAAGGCGAACTGTGTCGCGGTCGGCATCTCGGATCCAAACCTGTTTGGCGCGCTGGAGTTTTCAGAAGCCTTGGCCGAAAAAGGCATTCAGCCCATTATGGGCCTGACGCTGCCGGTCTCTTTCCTCAGCCAAAAGCCCGGTGCGGCGGCGGGGCCAGATGGCAGTCTGGCACTGATCGCCCAGAATGAAGTCGGCTGGGCCAATCTGATGGCGCTTTCCAGCCTTTCCTTCCTAGAAGTACCAGCTGGCAGTTTACCTCATGTCGATTTGCAAAAAGTGCTGGACCATAGCGATGGCGTGATCTGCCTTACCGGTGGGCGGGAAGGGCTGTTAAGCCGTGCACTTCTGGCCAATTTGAAGTCAGAGGCCGACATGCTGCTGCGCCAGTTGGCCAAGGCATTTCCAAACCGACTTTATATAGAGCTGCAGCGCCATGGCATGGCCGATGAGGCCCAAATTGAGCCGCTTCTGATTGATCTAGCCTATCAAAACAATCTGCCGCTGGTGGCGACCAATGATGTGCGCTTTGACAGCCCAGAGCGGCATCGCGCGCAAGATATCCTCATGTGTATCGGTCAGGCCACCCGCGTGGCCGATGACAAGCGCGAGCGGGTTTCGGCCAATCATTGCTTCCGCAGTGAAGCCGATATGGTGGCGCTGTTTGCCGATTTGCCGGAGGCTTTGGCCAATAGTGTCGATATTGCACGGCGTTGCGCGATCCGGCCCTTGATGCGCGCACCCATCCTGCCGCGCTTTACCACCGCCGAAGGCCGCGATGAGCCGGAGGAATTGGCAAGCCAAGCTCGCCAAGGCTTGGAAGCGCGCCTTCTGAAGCGCCCCCCTGTTGTGGCGCGCGAAATCTATGACCAGCGGTTGGAACACGAAATCAATGTGATCAATCGGATGGGGTTTGCGGGCTACTTCTTGATCGTTGCGGACTTCATCAAATGGTCGAAGGAAAACAATATTCCAGTCGGTCCGGGCCGGGGCTCTGGCGCGGGCTCGCTGGTCGCTTATTCACTGACGATTACCGACCTTGATCCCTTGGCCTTTGGCCTATTGTTTGAGCGCTTCTTGAACCCAGAACGCGTCTCCATGCCCGACTTCGATATCGACTTCTGTCAGGAGAAGCGCGATAAAGTCATTGACTATGTGCAGAAGAAGTACGGTGCAGACCGTGTCGCACAGATCATCACCTTCGGAACGCTGCAGGCGCGCGCCGCCCTTCGCGACGTTGGCCGCGTTTTGGATATGTCTTACGGCCAAGTCGACCGACTGGCCAAAATGGTGCCGAATAACCCCGCTGCACCCGTAACTTTGGCCCAAGCCATTAAGGATGAGCCGCGTCTGCAGGAGGAGCGGTCGCGCGATGCGGATGTGCGCACGCTGCTTGATGCTGCGATTGAGCTCGAAGGCCTTTACCGCAACGCCTCTACCCACGCCGCCGGTGTGGTGATTGGCGACCGTCCGCTGCATGAGTTGGTGCCGCTCTATAAGGACCCGCGCTCCAGCCTACCTGCCACCCAATTCAATATGAAATGGGTCGAGCCGGCAGGTCTTGTGAAATTCGACTTCTTGGGTCTCAAAACCCTCACCGTGATCCAGCGCGCCTTGGACTTCTTGAAGGCACGCGACATTGTGGTCGATCTCGACACGCTGCCGTTTGACGATCCCAAAACCTATGAGCTTTTGGCCTCGGGCAAGACCATGGGCGTGTTCCAGTTGGAAAGCCAAGGCATGCGCGACACCTTGCGCAAAATGCGGGCCGACACGTTGGACGACATCATCGCTCTGATTTCGCTCTATCGGCCGGGTCCGATGAAGAATATCGAGACCTATTGCGACGTGAAATTTGGTCGCAAAGATGCCGATTATTTGCATGAAAGCTTGGTCTCCGTTCTCAAAGAAACCCAAGGCGTCATCATTTATCAGGAACAGGTGATGCAGATCGCCCAGATTCTGTCGGGCTATTCCTTGGGCGAGGCCGATTTGCTCCGCCGCGCTATGGGTAAGAAGAAGCCCGAAGAAATGGCCAAGCAAAAGGACCGCTTCGTCAGCGGGGCCACCGAACGGGGCGTGGACGCCGAGCTTGCCGACCGCATCTTTGAATTGGTGAGCGAGTTTGCCGGCTATGGCTTCAACAAGTCCCACGCTGCCGCCTATGCCGTGATCGCCTATCAAACCGCCTATCTTAAGGCCAATCATCCCGTCGAGTTCATGGCGGCCTCTATGTCGCTCGATATTGATGATACCGACAAACTTGGTGCCTTCATGCAAGAGGCAAAAAGCATGAAGATCAAGGTGTTGTCGCCCGATCTTAATTATTCTGGGGCCGATTTCTCGGTCCAAGACAACGCCATTCGCTATGCGCTCGGCGGGATTAAGTCGGTTGGCGTGGCGGCTATGGCCCAAGTGGTGGAGATCCGCCAAGCAGGCGGCAAGTTCAAATCCCTGCATGATCTGGCCGAGCGGGTCGATCCGCGCGTGCTGGGTAGGCGGACTTGGGAGACTTTGTCCAAGGCCGGGGCCTTTGATTCGATCGAGCCCAATCGTGCTTTGGTGTTTGCTTCGTCCGATCAATTGGTGGCCCATGCCAATGCGGCTGCCTCGGATCGCCAAAGCGCCCAGACGAGCCTGTTTGGCGATTCCGCACCTCCGCCGCGCGCACCCTTGCCCAGCGTTAAACCTTGGTCCGCGCAAGAGCGCTTGGATAATGAGTTTGCCGCCCTTGGCCTGTTCCTGTCGGGCCATCCATTGGATGATTTGATTGAGGCTTTGCGGCGTAGGCAGACGGTCTTCTTCTCTGAAATTCACTCCAAAATGCAGGGATCAGACGCGATTTTCCGCATGGCCGGTGTCGTGCGGGCGCGCAAGGAACGCCCGGCGCGCGATGGCGGCAAGTTTGCCTGGGTGACGTTGAGCGATCCCACGGGCGAGTTTGAAGTCATGATTATGCCCGAAACCCTCAACGAGGCGCGCGATTATCTCGACCCCGGAACCTCGGTCAGCTTCCGGGCCAAGGCGCGCCTGCGCGATGGCGATTTGAAACTATCGGCTGAAAAGATTGAGCTGTTGGATCAAACCGATATGTCGGGCTGTGCGGGGATTAAAGTGTTCCTAGCGCGCGGTGCGCCAATCGAAGAATTAGCTCGTGTGACCGAGACCTTGCGCGGTGCCACCTCATCCAGCTTTGGCGAATTGCGCGTCGTCGTCGAACTGGCCGATGGCCGCGAAGTCGAAATCCAAGCCCCCGGCCGCTTCCCCATCGATGTCGCCGCACGCCGGGCTTTGAAAAGCGCATCCGGCGTGGATTTGGTGGCGGAGTTTTAGGGGACCTTAGCCAAGGACCGCGCAGCAAGGGCTGCGCCTGTCGACGCGGTGGCATGCGCAACTTTTGTTGCGCGGTCCAAGGTAGCGCTAAAATGGGCTTAGGTATTCCCTGAAATAACTTGGTACGGCTCAAAGCGTCGCTCTGCTCATCTTGAAGCCACCCGACAATTGTTATTGCGAAATGGCGCGCCGAAAGGACCGCGCAGCAGAAGCTGCGCATGTGTACGCAGCGGCAAGCGCAACTCGTGTTGCGCGGTCCATCACACCCACCCACCTTTCACACACAAACTCGAACTATGCCTTTGCAAAGGCAAAGCCTGCGGCCAGGGCTGGCTCGTGGAAAGAAGCTGCAGGGCCCTCAACACCGAGGAGGTGAGGCTTGCTTTCAGTCTGCCTTCAGGGCGGCAAGCTCGTTGCCGCTTGGATCGCGGAAGTGAAAGCGGCGACCACCTGGAAAGGCAAATAGCGGTTTGGTGATAACGCCACCCGCCTGGGTCACCGCCTCAAGGCAAGCCTCCAAATCATCGACGGCGATGACGGCCAGTGGTGCGGTAGTGGCCTCGCTTAAGTCCCCCTGTAGGCCGAGGTCGACGTCACCATTTGTCGTGCAGGAATAGCTGGGGCCATAGTCGGTCAAGGCAAGGCCGAACGCATCGCCATAAAAGGCGCGCGTTGCGGGCAAGTCGGCTGCGGGTAATTCAACATAGCAGATACGAGACATCATTTGAACTCCACAGTTTGGGTGCGTGTTTTTTTTGTTGTCCGCCGCAGGCTGGTTGCCCGGTGCGCCGCCCAAAGCCAGCCCAGCAACAGCGCCTAGTACCGCCGATAAAGCCCCGCCAGCACGCCTTGAACCTTCACGCGATCTGGCCCGAAGATGCGGGTCTCATAACGGGGGTTGGCGGCTTCCAAAGCGATAGACTGGCCGCGGCGGCGCAAGCGCTTCAGGGTTGCTTCTTCATCATCAACCAAAGCGACCACGATATCGCCTGATTGGGCGTCATCGGTGCGGCGGATGATGACAAAGTCACCTTCGAGAATGCCAGCATCAATCATGGAATCGCCTTTGACTTCCAAGGCAAAGTGCAGGGCAGGGTCTAGTTGGTCAGGGGCTGCAATCCGGTCGATCTCATGCTGAATGGCCGCGATGGGCACACCGGCGGCAATCCGACCCAGAACCGCAATGTCATTGGCTGCCCGTGGTGGTGAAGGTGGTGCGGCACTTGCGGGCGTGGAGCCCACGACCAGTGGCGTAAAGGGCTGGCGGCCCTTGGGTGGGGCGGCGGTTGTGGCGCTATCGGGCAGTTTCAACACTTCCAAGGCCCGTGCCCGGTGCGCCAGACGCCGTAAAAAGCCACGCTCTTCCAGAGCGGTGATCAGGCGGTGAATGCCCGACTTCGATGCCAAGTCCAACGCATCCTTCATTTCGTCAAAGGACGGCGAGACACCTGTTTCCTTGAGACGCTCATGAATGAATAGCAAAAGCTCTCGTTGTTTGGACGTCAGCATCAATTCCCCCTATCTCGTGGCGCGCGTGTACGCTTGGCCCCTATAAATCCGATGGCACCGTGAACGATGCACGAACAAAGCAGCGATGTTCTAACTCTGTTCCGTTTTTACGTCTATAGTCCGCTGCAAATTTTTCCGCAGCCAAAGCACGGTTGACCTGCACATGCCCCTCTCGCCTGTCGGGGCCATGACTGCTAAGTCACCCCTGATAGGAAAGAAACATGAAAGTCAGATTTGCACCTTCTCCCACCGGCAAGCTCCACGTCGGCAATGTGATCACCGCATTGCGCAATTGGTTGTTTGTGCGCCAACATGGCGGCACCTTCTTGTTGCGCATTGACGACACCGATACGGCGCGCTCCACCCAAGCCTATGAAGACGGGATCCGGACGGACCTGACATGGCTGGGCCTGACCTGGGATGAAGAGGCGCGCCAATCGGCCCGCTTTGACGTGTATGACAAGGCGCGGGATCGGCTGATCGCGGCAGGCCTCCTCTATCCCTGTTATGAGACGTCCGAAGAATTAGACCGCAAGCGTAAGATCGCTTTGTCGCGTAAATTGCCCCCGGTGTATGACCGCGCGGCCCTTGCCCTGACGGACGCTGAAAAGGCCGCCTTTGAAGCCGAAGGGCGCAAGCCCCATTGGCGCTTTAAGCTCTCGGGCAAGCGGGTTGCTTGGCAAGATTTGATCCGCGGCGAGCAAACGGTGGATACGGCCTCTATGTCTGACCCCGTGTTGATCCGCGAAGATGGCGCTTATCTCTATACGCTGCCATCGGTCGTGGACGATGTGGATTTGGGCGTGACGCATGTGATCCGGGGTGAAGACCATGTGACCAATACGGGCGCTCAAGCTGAGATTTTTGAAGCCTTGACCGGCGGCTCCCGACCTGAATTCGGCCATTTCCCGCTTTTGGTGGGGGCCGATGGCGAGACCTTGTCGAAGCGTATCGGTTCGCTGTCGGTTGAAAGCCTTCGTGAGCAGGGGGTAGCGCCCTTGGCGGTCCTGTCCTTGATGGCGCGGATCGGCACCTCTGACCCGGTTGAGGCGGTTGATAATTTGGACGCTCTGGTGGCGGGTTTTGACTTTGGCAAGATCGGCCGTGCACCAGCCCGCTTCGACCCTGAAGATGTCCGCCGTTTGGATGCGCAATTGCTGCAGCATGCGGACTATGCGGCGATCCAGCCGCGCCTTGCCGCGATTGAGTGCGATCTGGGGGAAGCCTTTTGGCTGGCGGTGCGCGGTAATCTCGCGAAGTTTGATGATGTGGCGCTCTGGGCACGTGTCGTCCAAGGCCCGATTGAGCCGCAAATTGACGAGCCAGACTTTATCGCCACGGCGGCGGGCCTTTTGCCAGCTGGACCCTATGATGAGACCTCTTGGTCAGGCTTTACCGAGGCGGTGAAGGCGGCAACTGGTGCGAAAGGCAAGGGCCTGTTCATGCCCTTGCGCAAGGCGCTGACAGGGCAAGAGCATGGGCCAGAAATGAAGTTGATCTTTATGCTGATCGGCCCAGAGCGGGCGGCAAGCCGTTTGGCGGGCAAAGCTTCTTAAGGCGACTTGGCACGATGGGCTTCTAAAGCGTCATCCCACCTCATTTTCTTGCGCATCGCATGGAAATGAGGGGTGCCATAGATCTGGAAGAAGTCGTCGACGACAGTCCGGCATTCGGCGAACCATGACCCATTTGGTTGAAGCTGGATGCCGTGCCTCAGATAGAGGCCGATAATGGCCGAGGTCGTGCCTTGCAGCGCGTGCAGCATGTCCCAACTCGGCGGTTGGTCAATGAAGCCTTCCTCCAAGAGTCTCGCGAAGCGCTTTCGCCAAAGCATATTCGTATAAATAACAATCAAGTCGCCGATGCTGAGATGTTCGTCCAATTGCTGCAGCGCATTGGTGAATGCCCCCATCGAGATGGCGTTTTTGACGCGCGGGTCAAGGAAAGTTTCAATTGAAATCGAGGTGTATTCGCAAAATTGCACAAGGGGGTTTGGGGACGTGGATTCCTGTGCCAGCCACGCCATATAAAAACTGGTCCCTAGCCCATGCGCGGCCTCGTAAAGGGCTCTGTCATCGGGATAAAGACGATAGAGAGTGGCCGTCGAAACACCCGCCTGCTTGGCCACTGCTGCCATATTAACGTTTTGGAAGCCTTGCGAATAATTGACCACAATGGCGGAAGCCACAATGCGGCTGCGCCGATTGCTGGCGTCTAACCTATTGCCGCTTTTGGGCATGAATCTCTCTAATTCTTGCCAGATGAATGCGTCCGACGTCGCAGGCCTTGGCTTGGCACGTAACGACGCTTCGACGTCTCTCAAAAAGGGGAGTTGGCGATCAATCGACGCCTGAAGCCTTTTTTCATCAACCGGTTCCAGCGCTTTTTTCTGCAGGCTTTTACCATCCAACCAAGCAACTTGGCCCTGCTGCCGCAAGGCTCTAAACTTAGCTGTGCCATGGACAATGAAGAACTCTTCGGCGATTTTCACTGCCTCTTCAGACCAACTGACGACGGGTTGAAACGGCACTTTATATCGCCCCTGCCATTCAACCGTCCTGTCTTCAATCGCTCCCTGAATTCGTAAGAACATGCTCAATCGATTGTTATCTTGAATAAATCCGTCCGCAACTAACCGATCAATTATATTGAAAAAGAATTCTTGTAGTTCTTGAATGAATAAGGCTGAATTATTTTGGACGTCAGCAAATATTTCTGTCTCACTTTGTAGGGTGAAAGCTTGCGTGTGCCAGAGCATGAGCACGCTGGACTCTCGGTAGATCGCTAAGAGGTGGTCGACAATCTCTACCAAATCGCGGAAAGGGTGGGGATGGCGCGGCGCTTCCTGAATGGTCTCGAGAAGAACCTTGTTGCCGAGTTTCAGAGCATCAACCGTCAGATAATTTCGGTCAGGGTACAGACGATAAAGTGTAGCCGTTGAAACGCCTGCCCGTTCCGCAATTCGTGCCATATTTGTGGCGGCCAGTCCAAAACTGACCCACTCTATCAATTGGCTTGCGCAAATGCGTTGTTTGCGCGTGATATCATCTTGGCGCTTGGCATGGGGTAGCAAAAGCGCTTGTATTCTCTCGTCAAATTTCAACCGCCTTGGTGCGGGCTTGGTGCGAATGTCCATCGTTTTAGCGCCTAGAAACCGTTGTTTTTCATGCGTGAAGTTTGTTCCACAAATCCCACAAATGCCTAGCTCCGTGTTCTCGCCAAGCGATATCTAAATTTCATTTGTCCGAACCACAGCCATGACTTCATTGGATGAGTTGGTGTCGGGTTCTGGCTCCTCGGCCGCGTCCCAGCCCAATGCCTTTCGTTTGGCGTGGAATTGCGGGGTGCCATAAATGACGAAGAAGTCTTCGGCGACTTGCCAGCAGGCCTCGGCCCAGTTGCCTTCGGGCTTAGGCGTAGCTCCGAGGTTGCTTTTGTGCCCCCAAGACAGGCTCTGGATGGGGCCATAAAGGGCGTGGATCATGGCCCAGTCAATCTCGCCTTGGAGGTAGCCTTCCGCCTTTAGGCGACTAAATCGACGAGACCAAAAGGCGAAAATATAGCTTTTGATGAAATTTGAGGTGTGAAGCTTTGTCTCGCGCCCTTGATCGGCCAGCAGGCCAAATTGGATTGAGCTGACCTGCAGGCTGCGGGGGTCCAAATAAGTGTCGACGGCGATTTTGAGGAAGTCGCTAACGCGCTTCAAAGGATTGGCGTTAGCTACATCGCGGGACACCCAAGCGCTGAAGAAAGCTAAACCCAAACTATGGGCCTCTTGATAGAGTCTCAAGTCATCGGGGAATGTCTGATAGAGGGTTTTAGTCGACACGCCGGCGCGCTTTGCAACGCCCGCCATGCTGATTTGTTCAAAGCCGAAAAGATAATTTTCATACAAGGTCGCGGCGACGATTCGTAAATAGCGATCGCTCGTGTCGAGCCGATGGCTCGTATGTGTCAGCATTTGTTGGAGCTGCGCTTCAACAAAGGCGATGAAGTCGGTAGGCAGCGGACCCTCTGCAACCGAGCGCTCAAGCGCATCGAGATGAAGGAGGCGTTTGGCTGGTATCACCGTATCTGCAGCCGTCGCTGAACCAGTCATCCCCTGAGGATTGACAGCGGCAAAGCTCTCCGAGTCCCAAGCTAGTGACTTGCGTGCAGTATGATACTTTTGCGTCCCATAAATATCGAAAAATGCTTCAACAATACGATTGATCTCTACGGGCCAGCTCTTTTCAGGCTGGTAGGTGCCGCGACCGCTTTGATACCAATGCAAAGTCCTGGCCTCAATCGGGCCGATGAGGCGGAAAATCATGTGAGTGCGTGAGTCATCGCGAACAAAGCCGTCTGCAATCAAGGCCTCTATGCGGTCGCGCCAGAATTTTTTGATAGCGCTATTGCCTGCCACCGCGATAATGCTTGCTTGTTCCTTGACGGGGGAATCCATCCGCACGAGAAAAGTTTGGCTGAGAGAGAATTGCTTGAAATAGGGCTCTTGCAAAATTGCGGTGACATAATGTGCAAGGTCAAAGAGTGCGCGCACCGAATTGGGGTGGACTGCACACTTCTTCATCGCCTCGACCAGCAATTGTTGGCCTAACGCTAGGGCTTCCAGATGCATGTCATCGCGATTGGGGAAAAGGCGATAAAGCGTCGCGGTTGAAACCTTGGCGCGGGCTGCAATGGTTGTCATTTGGGCGCTTAAGAGGCCGACTTCCGCCCATTCCTGTAGGACAGCCGCAAGGATCAGATAAGAGCGCGTGCCATCATCATGACGGCGCACCCGCACCGCCAATTGGGTGCGAATCTGTTGCTCGAAACAGCGGTGCTGTTCTGCACGGGGAAAGGGAGCATTCATTCCTAGCCTCGTTTGAGCGCTTCCTCTGTCCGCCCGGCCAGATGGTTCAACAATCGATTGAGTTGAGTAGAAAGATAAAGGCTGATCATCGCAAGTTCCTTATACTGACTTTGTGGTTCGAAATGCCGCCAAATCGGCATCCCAGTTAAATTTTTTCCGACTTGCCTGAAAATGAGGCGTTCCATAGAGCGTCAGAAAATCGTCTACCGTCCGCCAGCAATCTTCGAACCGAGATGTCTGCGACACATAAGGCACATCCGTCAGAACTATGGGATAGAAGTGAAGGCTTTCGATTGGCCCCCAAAAGATCTCGATCAGGTTCCAGTCTGGCTCAGCGTCGAGATAGCCCTCTGCCTTCAGCTTGTTAAATTGTCCAAGCCAGAAGTCTGACGAAAGCTTCAAGCCCGGCGTGGCGCGCTCACTCAGCTTCGGGTCGCGGTCGCAGATCATGTAATAAAGCGGCGACAGCGCTTCCATCGCCTTTGGTCGCGTCCAACATTGAATGCGCCGATCCAATAACGTCGCTAACCGCATGAGTGGATTTGGATGGACGAAATCATAGGATAGCCAAGCCAGATATTGTTGTAGACCCAAATTGTAGCCCGCCTCATAGAGCGAATTATCGTCTGGAAACAGCCGATAGAGCGTCGCCGTTGATACGCCGGCGCGCTTTGCCACGGCCGGCACACTGAGTTGCGTGTAGTTTTTGGAGAGCGTTTCAAAATGAACTGCCGCCGCAATGCGTTGCTTACGGTTGGTCGCATCTAAGCGATTGCCCTTTTGTGAAAGCATAAGTTCAAGCTGTTGCAGAATGAATTCATCAACATCCTTAGGCTCTTGCGAGGTGGTCACACCAGCCCCCAATCCCAATTATAGAGGCGGCGATGTTCATCGAATTTCGCAGTGCCATAGAGCCGGAAGAAATCCAGGACGACTTGGTGTGCATCGTGCTCCCAGCTAATGGCCGGGCTACGCGGCGCATGGCCCATCATAAACCAGCCAAAAGTCCGCGCTTCCAGTGCGCCAACCAAGCGACAGCGTTGCCATTCCATATGGTCGAGTTTGATCCAGCCGCTATCGACCAGCGCTTGGATTTTTGCGTACCAGACCTGTTTGAGCTTTTCATGATTTTCGGCGGCAATCGCACTGACAGCGCTTTGCAAATCAGGCTCCAGCAGCATCAGGCGTTGAGCCAGTAACATTTGCTGGGGGGCGGGATGGGCGAGTGTCTCGGCGTGGTTACACAGCATGCCCGTCAAGTCCCGGATCGGGTTTGGGTGCGAAGGATAGGTCGAAACCGCTTCAATCAGGATTGCCTGCCCAAATTGGAGGGCCTGGCGGAACAGAAATGATTTGTCGGGGAAGTCTCGGTAAAGGGTTGCTGTCGACATACCGGCCCGATTGGCGATGCTGGACACTTGCCCTTTCAGATAACCCACCTCGGTCCATTCTTGCAGGACGCTCGCAAGGGTTCGGTTATTGCGCGCCTTCGCATCGTTTCGACGCACAGCGGCCTTGAGGTAGCGTCGGATTTGGTTGTCGAAATACAGTCCACCTTCAGGGGTGGCAATTTGGGACGCCAAGGCGCTACCCTCAGGGCCGTCAACCTCACTTAGCTTGAAGGTAAAATTTTCCATTTTCATCAACCCACAGCCTCATTCTCCAGCTGCTTTGCGGCTGGTGCTCATGCTCCCAAGTTCACACACCCCTTTCGACCTCAGGCGAGCCATTCATGGCCCTAGAACGATCGCTTGGCTTTGTTCCAGATCACCCTTTTCAATCACCCCGCAAAGGCGGGCATCTTAAGAGTTGACTTGGCCTTTATACCAAAAAGTAATGTGTTTACTTTGTTGCCGTACAAAGAATAAAACGAATCAAATTCGAAATAAATATTCAATTACAGTTAACGATTAAAATAATCGTAAATTCAATGACTTACACGTTAAAAATTCGCTAATTTCCCCTCAGAAATGTATAATATAAAATTTTAAATTTATTTGCTGCAAACTTTAATCGCAATGTAGGAAAAATATACTCAAATTTACTTTGGCGTATTTCTGATTTTCGCGGGATAGTTTGGCCGTGGCTGAGCACGCACGCGAAGGCCGGCGCGCCATGTTCTGGCGACGTCCAAAAGCGGCGGATTTCGACTGCGGTAAGAGGGGCGTTAAGCCTTGCTTTGAGCGGCGGCTAAACCATCCAACGCTTCTTCTGGTGTGTCCACGCAAAAGAAGGAATTGCGGAACGCCTCGGGCGTGAATTTGGTGACAATGGTTGCCTCAATCAGATCGACAAAGGGCTGCCAGAATGTGCGCCCAACGAACACCACGGGCTTGCGGTGCAGTTCGAGGCGTTGCCACGACAGGGTCTCAACCACTTCTTCCAGGGTGCCTATGCCGCCGGGCAGAACGATGAAAGCGTCGGATTCTGCAAACAGGCCCCATTTACGCTCGTGCATGGTCTCCACCATCCGCGTTTCAAAAGCTGGATTGGGCTTTTCCCACTTGGTCAAAAAGTGCGGCATGATCCCCAAGACTTCGCCACCGGCTTCATGGGCTGCCCGCGAGGAGGCCCCCATCAGACCGACATTGCCGCCGCCATAGACGAGCCGAATGCCGCGCTTGGCGATTGCTTGGCCCATCTGGGTGGCAAGCTCAAGGTAAGCTGGGTCCACAAGGTTGGAAGAACCACAATAGACACAGACAGATTTCAGTTTGCTCATGCCCTGCTCCTTAAGCCGTTCTGACACATGCACGCGACTCGGTTGGTGCGACACATGATTTTGCGTGGGCTATATGCATGTTTCCTGACAATTGTGCATCAAGCCTTGCCAGCAAACGCATTTGGGCTGTTCAATCGGACGCAACATTGCCTATGTGCTCTTTATGAGAAAAGGCGAACGCACCGCTGCCGACGCAGCCAATGAGATTTCACCCATCGGTCGTGCGTTGTCGCGCTTGGTTCGATTGATCGGTGGACTTGATACAACCGAGCTACGCGTGCGCGTCGGGTTGGCATTGGGGCTGACCCTGATTTCAAAGGTTTTCATCGTCGGGGCGCCTCTTGTGCTCGCCGATGCCGTCAATGGCCTCACGAGCGGCAGCAATCCGTCTTGGGACAGCGTGTTTCTGATGGCGATTGGCGCTTGGGCCTTGATGCGCTTTTTGGGCTCTGGCGCGCCGCAATTGCGCGACACCATTTTCCAGCCCGTTAGCGAGGAAGCCCAAAGGCGGGCAGGGGTTGCCGTCTTTGGCCATGTACATGCCCTTGGGATCCGATTTCATCAGTCCAAGCGAACGGGGGCGGTGTGGCGCACGATTGAGCGCGGGGTTCGCGCCATCGATTTTCTAACCCGCTTTGTCGCCTTCAACATCGGACCAACCTTGATTGAGCTCGTCATGGCAGCCGTTGTTCTCGGGGTGCGCTATGGTTGGTTCTTTGCCTTGATCGCGGCATCGACCGTCGTGGTTTATACGATCATCACCTTGGCGATCACGGAATGGCGCCTGCAATATCGTCGCGACATGAATGATGCCGATAGCGAAGCAACAGGTCGGGCGGTCGATTCCTTGATGAATTTCGAGACCGTCAAAGCTTTTGCCGCCGAAGCGCGCGAGACGGAGCGCTACAATCAAGCGGTGCGAACCTATGCCCGTGCTTCGGTTCAATCGAACGCCACCTTACAGGGCCTCAATGCCGCGCAAGGCTTTATCCAGAACTTAGGCCTTGCGGCGATGGTGGCGGCTGCCGGCTATGCGATCTCACGCGGGACGATGGGGGCAGGGGATATTGCCGCCGTCACATTGGTGATGCTGAACCTCTATGGGCCGCTGAATATCTTGGGCTTTGCTTGGCGCGAGATCAAACAAAGCTCCATCGATATGGAAGCCATGTATGCACTGCTCGATGAAGTGCCCGATATTGCTGACAAGCCAGCCGCGCCCGCCTTGAATGTCAGTAAAGGTGAGGTGCAATTTGATCGCGTCGCCTTTGTGCATGATGGCCGTCACGCGGGCCTGTCCGACGTGTCCTTCACCATCCCCACGGGCAAGACGGTGGCGATTGTCGGCCCGTCTGGTTCGGGTAAGTCTACCATTGTGCGCTTGCTGTTCCGCTTCTATGACCCCCAAGCTGGTGCCGTGCGCATTGATGGCCAAGACTTGCGCGATGTGACCCAAGAAAGTGTCCGTGCGGCCATCGGCCTCGTGCCGCAGGACGTTGTCCTGTTCAACGACACCTTGGCCTATAATATCGCCTACGGCCGCCCAGATGCCCCACAAGAAGAAATTGAACAGGCTGCCAAAATGGCCCGCCTAGAGGGCTTGATCGCGGCCGCACCCATGGGACTGGCAACCAAAGTGGGGGAGCGTGGCTTAAAGCTGTCGGGTGGCGAGCGTCAGCGCGTCGGCATTGCCCGCGCTTTGTTGAAGAACCCACCGATCCTCGTACTCGATGAAGCCACCTCCAGCCTCGATTCGGTCACTGAAGCCGAAGTGCGCGAGGCCCTAGAGGATGCCGCCAAGGGCCGGACGACCCTTGTGGTTGCCCACCGCCTGTCGACGGTCGCAGATGCAGACGAGATCATTGTGCTGGCTGACGGCCAAGTCGCAGAGCGAGGCACCCATGACGCGCTTTTGGCCAAGGGCGCGGTCTATGCCGAATTGTGGGAAATGCAGGCCCGCATGAATGCAGAGCCAGCCTAGACGCATGACGGGTCTTGGTAGAATTCAGTGTTGCAATTTTGGGAGTGGAGGAAAGTGGCTCCCCGAGTAGGGCTCGAACCTACGACAAAGCGATTAACAGTCGCTTGCTCTACCAACTGAGCTATCGGGGAACACTTGAAGGCG
This sequence comes from Aquidulcibacter sp., assembly GCF_049239865.1. Classification (NCBI taxonomy): domain Bacteria; kingdom Pseudomonadati; phylum Pseudomonadota; class Alphaproteobacteria; order Caulobacterales; family Caulobacteraceae; genus Aquidulcibacter; species Aquidulcibacter sp. The sequence goes on along the minus strand of NZ_JBMLTR010000009.1, from coordinate 29,105 downwards.
CGCCTTATACCGCCACCTTCGGATCGTGCAAGCCTTTGATGCCGATTGAATGCAGCAAGCTGCAGATCATGACACCTAAGGCTCCTTAAACCACAGCGCCCAAAAAAAGCGGGGAGCCGTTGCGGGCCCCCCGTTAAGATCGGGTATGGTGGGGTGTCTTCCAAAGAAGACAGCACCAGTTAATATGATTCTAACCTTAATGTTCGGTTAATATCGCCATTACTTATGGGTAAATAATTGGCTGTTTTTAGCGGACCTCCGTCACGAAATCAGCCGTAGGACGGCGCACTTTCGTCAGGTTTACCAGCCAATCGCCTTCTTCTTGGCGATAGCCAAGCGGGATGATGACCACGCTGCGCAGACCACGTTCGCTGAGGCCCAAAATCTTGTCGACAGCTGTTGGGTCAAAGCCTTCCATGGGGGTGGCATCCACTTTAGCTTCGGCAGCCGCAACCATTGCCACACCGACGCCAATATAGGCCTGACGGGCGGCATGCTGATAATTGGTTTCCGCATCGCGCTGTGGATAAGTCGCCAGCAGCATGTTGCGATAATTTTCCCAGCCTTCGTTTTTAAACCCGCGGATTGCATTGGTCAGGTCAAACATGTGGTTGATGCGGTCAGCGGTATAATTGTCCCAGGCTGCAAAAACCAACAGGTGGGAGCCCTCAGTGATTTGAGCTTGGTTCCAAGCGGCGGCCTGAATCTGAGCACGGACTTCTGGATTGGTGACGAGGATCACTTCGTAAGGCTGCAAACCGCTCGAAGTTGGCGTGAGACGAATGGCTTCAAGGATCGCCGCAATCTTGTCTTCAGCGACTTTTTTGCTCGGGTCCATTTTCTTGGTTGCATAGCGCCACTTGAGCTGATCGATAAGCATATGAGTTTCCTTCTGGTGATCAGCACGGTGCCGATTGGGTGACATCTGGGGTACGTACAGGCGCGAGGGAATAGGGGGCACTGTAAGGCGGTCACTGGTTGGCCAATTTGGCGGGCAACCACCTTCGAGAAATGTTCCCTGCGCAGAACCGTCGACATAGGTCCGGCTCTTAAGACCGCCATACGCTGCCCTACATGGGTAATCATCTATTTCCAAGTTAGGCTTTGGGGCGGCTTTGCGCCAAAGGTTGCCATTTGGGGTGGGTTGGCGGTTGCTCGGAAGCGGACATTCGCAGTCAGGTAGGGTGCAGTCCACTGGGACTGCACCACTCCATAAACATTGGTCTCGGTTTTAGCCTTTTCTACTTAGACAGCCTTTGCCGCAGGCTATGCCTTCGCAAAGGCCGTGTTCGAGTTTGAGCGCGCAAGCTGGGGCGTCAAGGGGCGCGCTTCGCGCGTCGGCGAAGCCGATTGCACCCCTTGACACCCCATCTTGCGCAGAAACAATCGTCCAGCGGCTTCAAGGCAAGCGGAGCGACGCATTGAACCGTTCCAAGTGATTGGGCTAAGCCCCCACATGAACAAGCTCGGGAATTGATTGACCATGGTGCATTCCATTGGTGGAATATACCCTAACGCGCGGAGCGCATTTCTGTAAGGGAGTGGCGAGCCAGACTTCTTACTCAGAAGCTATCGGGCTGTTGTTTTCGTAGATTCCCTTCAAACCTCTTGATCCTCGCCATCAGAGCATCAGAGGCGTCGGGATCAATCGCGCGCCCTAAATCCCATATTTGCCAAGCCTCCCACGGGTCATACTCGCCAAAGATTTGATTCCCAAAATCGAAATAGGCATTGCTTCCCCATGGTTGCGCCGCGATATGGATTCGAAAGCGGTCTGCTCTCTCGGGCATGGCTTGCTTGATCTTCGGGTCCCACTTTTCAGAATCTTTCGTCATGTTTTCCAGATTGCTGAAGGTCAGGTAGCGGAAGGTCCCAAAGTCTAGTTTGTCGAGTTCGCTTGCGTTGGCAAGGTAACGCGCAAGGTCTTCTCGTTCCTTGCCTTCCCCCCTCTCGCCAGCGAGTTTATTGGCGATCCAAAGTGCCTCGGCATCGCCGGCACCAATGTCTGACTGAACAGCGACAATCGCGGCTCTGATCTTCTGAAACGTAGTTGGATTTGCCGATATTTCCCCACCGAAGACTTGCGTGATTTTAAGGAAAAGCAATGTCGTCTCAAGGCTGCTTTTGCGTGCACTGGCTGACTTCATCTGTTCAAGTAAGGCGTCCAATGTAGGTCTGTTTAGGTTATCTGCGCCCGTTGCTGCCTTGAGGCTGGAGCGCCACATCCGTCCGGACGGGGTTTCCTCTTGCGCCTTCTTGTACAAATCTGACGTGAGATTTGCGGGAAGTGGATAGGGGCCCGTGATGCGCTCGACATTGGCGAAAACATGGATGTCTTTGCTTGTCTCTCCGGCCATTGCTTGTCGGGTAACTTCAATCCGTGCCGGCAGGATGCCACTGTCCATAATGGCGCGCCGAACCTGTGGGTGCAGGGTTAGGTTGCGCGCCAAGAAACGGGCGAAAGGCTGACGCTCTTTAGGATTAAGGACTAGGCCGGACTTGCTAATTTTTGCGACAACTTGTTGCCCAAGCAGCCACTCGGTGCCGTCTGAAGTGACTTTGGTCGTCAACGGACTTGAATCTTCTAGTTGAACGCTCAATTCCTGTTCTTGCCAAAACCGAGCTTCGAGCTTAGTGGGCTGCTTGTCCTTACCCATTGCGCCCGACAGGAGATCGACGAGAGCAAAGCGGTTCTGTAATTCAAGTGGACGAAAAGCTGGGTCGGCATAACAACTTTGATTGGCAAAATCGGTCTCGGTTGTCTTCCAGATAAATACCCGGCACAAGCGATAATCGGTGAGTATTCGGGTATCCTTAGTCGTGACGAGATCATAGTCCTCTCCCAGACGAACTGCGCGTTGGGTGAGGTTTTCTGATTCTTTTTCCTTTTGCTGTGTGAAGCTGTAGCTGAATCTCAGGGCTGTTTGCTCACCAGAAGCGCGCAGCGGCAAGACTTGGTTTGAGTTCCAAAAGGGGTAAACCGTTTCTTGTGCCTGCACCGAGGGTGCCACTAACCCAATTAGGCAGGCTAGGCTTGTGATCATCCAATTTCTCATCGACAACATCTCGCTCAACTAAAAGTCTACAGTCTCACCTCGCGCCTTCTTGTCAATGCGTCGACGATCGGGTTGGTTCTTGGATAGTTCGACGCCGATCGGTTGTCGCATTCCGCCGGAGGTCCCCATGTTCACCCATATTGTTGTCGGTACCGACGATCTCAACAAGGCTGCCCAATTTTACGATGCGGTGCTCGGCCCACTTGGCCTTAAACGGCAGGAAAATAGCCCGGCCGACCGCCTCGTCTATGTGGGAGCAGAGGCGGGGGCGTTTTTGGTGATGCGTCCGGTTGATGGGTTTGGTGCCGAAGCAGGCAATGGCGGCACCATTGGCTTTCGCGCCGCAACACCTGCGGCCGTGGATGCTTTCCATGCTGCAGGCCTGATCGTCGGTGGCTTAGATGAGGGCGCGCCCGGCCCCCGCCCTAGCGGGGATCGCATGACCTATGGTGCGTATCTGCGCGCGCCAGAGGGGCATAAGATTTGCGCCTTTGCCCGCCTCTCGACCACTTAGGTGCGCCGCCTCAGCGATAAGACACCACCTCAAACTCAATGCCATTGGCGTCGAAGAAATAGAAACGCCTGCCGGGTTCATAATCGCCATGGTTGAAGGGCGTCAGCCCTTGCGCGATCACTTTGGCTTCCACCGCGTCTAAATCATCCACGACGATGGCGAGGTGATTCAGCGGCGCGCCTTTGGGAAAATCGCGGCTCTGGCCTTTGCGGGGGCGATAGACCGCCAGATACTGCGCCTCCGTCCCGACATGGACCGTGTAGCCGCCATCGCGCGCAGGGCCGGACCAGCGAATGTGCCAGTCAAACAAGTCGACCAATAAGGCTGCAGTCTGATCGGCGTCGGCTACGGTGACATTGACATGCTCGAGGAAGGATTGGGTCATCTGAAAAGCTCCTAAGTTTTTGTCTTGCGCGCGCTCGAGCTGGATGGGTCGGGACACGCTTCAGGGTTCGGGTCACTTGACAGATGGCTTTATGCAACCTCAACCTAGATTGAGGTCAATCTATGTTGGAAAGGAAAAGGCAGTGCAGGCAAAAGAAGCGCTCTCAATCGGCGAGATCGCCAATCGTGTTGGCCTTTCTGTGTCCGCGATCCGGTTTTATGAGGCGCGCGGCTTGGTCATGGCGCACCGCACGGCAGGCCAGCAAAGGCGCTATCATCGCGCCGATATCCGCCGGCTGTCTTTCATCAAAATCGCCCAACAACTCGGATTAAGCCTAGACGAGATCAAGGCAGAGTTGGACCGATTGCCATTGGGCCGTGCGCCGAATGCACGCGATTGGCGCGGGATCAGCACCGCCATTGCGGCGACTCTAGATCAGAAGATCCAAGCCCTGACCCAAACACGCGACCGTTTGGACGGTTGTATCGGCTGTGGCTGTCTATCGCTGGAGACCTGCGCCTTGTTCAATCCGGATGACCAAGCGGGAAAAAGCGGGGCGGGGCCCCGGTATTTGTTGGGTGACGACATTCCACACGCAAATAATCGTTAGGTGAAATTTGGTCAAAGGCAGGCAAGAATTTGGGGAAGTATTTGGAGGCCTCGCCCGGAATCGAACCGGGGTACACGGATTTGCAATCCGCTGCGTCACCACTCCGCCACGAGGCCTTCTGGACGCAGAAGCAAGCGGGTGGACGGGGGATGTAACAGAGGAGGCCTTAAGCGGCAATGAATGTCTGCAGGTTGCTGCTGCAACTAAAGCGCGATGCTGACGACTTTGGACAGTTATCCATTCTTGCCCGCAAGACCCAATTCCTTGTAATGAGTCCGCACGCTGGATTGAATAGCTTAAAGCAAAGGTACGGGGACCGACATGGATTTTGCGGCAGCACGCGACACGATGATCGAAAGCCAAGTGCGTACCAATGATGTCAGCGATTTGGCACTGCAAGGTGCGATGCGGGTGGTTGAGCGTGAGACGTTCGTCGTGGCAGAAAAGCGCGCCTTCGCTTATGCCGAAGTCACCTCACCCACGCCGTCTGGCCGCTGGTTGTGGAAGCCGCGCGATTTTTCGAAATTGGCCCAAGCCGCGAACGTCATGGCAGGTGAGCGGGTTTTGGTGATCGGTGGCGCGGGTGGCTATAGCGCGGCTGTTTTCGCGGCTCTGGGCTGTACTGTCACCATTTTAGATGAAGTGGCCGTTGATTTGCCGGGCGTAGACAGCTCGGTGGGTGCTCTGGCCAATCCCCCAGCCGGTCCGTTCGACGTGGTGTTCGTGGATGGCGGGGTTGAGACGTTCCCAGATGCTTGGACAAAAGTTTTGGCAGAGCAGGGCCGCTTGTGCGTCGTTGTGCTGAAAGGTCCAATGGGTACAGCCAATATATTCACCAAGAGCGGCACAAGTGTCGCTGGACGCGTTGTTTTCGACGCAACTGTTCCTCAATTGCCGGGCTTTTCAGTCGCACCAGCATTTGCCTTTTAACGAATTGTTGTCAGATTCGGGGCATCGCTAGACTTTGATTGGCAATCCACGTTAGCTTACTGAACTTCATGTGCGATTCGCACACCATGGGGATATTATGAGCGCCGCAGACGCACAAGCCGAACCGACTATGGAAGAAATCCTGGCTTCGATCCGCCGGATTATTTCTGAAGATGACAGTGGTGCTACACCAGCTGATGCCGCGCCTGCGGCGACAGCTGAGCCAGATTTCGGTGACGAGATTCTGGAATTGAACGAGCCTGTCATGGAAATGCCGGAAACGGTTTCGCCAGATTTCGACTTTGACGCTTTGCCCGTCGATGATGAGCCTGAAGTGGCACTTGAGGAGATCATCGTCGAAGATCGCTGGGAAGAGCCAGAACCCGCACCAGCGCCAGCACCCGCACCAGCCCCTGCGCCCGCCCCCGTGGCAGCCGCACCTGTCTATGCGCCAGAGCCTGCGCCCACGCCATTCCCATTTGATCAAGGTCTGGTCAGCGATCCAATCGCAGACCGGGCGTCGTCCGTGTTCCAAAAATTGGCCCCTAACACCACGCTGCCGGGCATGTTTATCTCGGGCAATACGGTAGAGGCCATGGTGGGCGAGTTGATCAAGCCGATGTTGAAAGACTGGCTTGACGCAAATCTGCCTCGCATTGTGGAAGAAAAAGTCGAAGCAGAAGTCGCACGGATCGCCCGTCGCTCCTTCTGAGACTGTGCTTTGCGCCCATAGGGCTGCTTCCAACAGCAGAAAGTCTTCAAAAGAACGGCGTTGGCATGGTATGCCAACGTCGCTTTTGTTTGGTGCCAATGGGGCTAACCCCCGTCGCCCACATCATAATCACTCGGGACACACATGTTAGAAAGTCATTTCTCCGCTCAAGCCGCAGAGCCTCGTCTATATGCGGCATGGGAACAATCGGGTGCGTTTAAGCCAAAGGCCGACCCAGATTCTGAAACTTTCTCCATCGTTATTCCGCCACCAAATGTGACGGGGTCGCTGCATATTGGCCATGCGCTCAATTGCACGCTGCAAGACATTCTCTGCCGGTTTGAGCGGATGCGCGGTAAGTCGGTGCTGTGGCAACCAGGCCTCGATCACGCGGGCATTGCCACGCAAATGGTAGTGGAGCGCCAGATGGCGCAATCGGGCACCAACGAAAACCGCCGCACTCTGGGTCGCGAAAAGTTCCTAGAGCGCGTCTGGTCGTGGAAGTCGGAAAGCGGTGGGACGATCACCACTCAGCTCAAACGCTTGGGCGCGTCATGTGATTGGAGCCGCGAGCGCTTCACCATGGACGACGGCCTGTCGGCTGCCGTGCGCAAAGTCTTTGTCCAACTCCATAAGGAAGGCCTGATCTATCGCGACAAGCGCTTGGTGAATTGGGATCCGCACTTTGAAACCGCCGTGTCGGATCTTGAAGTGATCAATGAAGAGCGGGCCGGCCATTTCTGGCACTTCAAATATCCGCTGGAAAATGGCGAGACGTATGAGTTCCCCATCGCCTTTGATGAGGATGGTGAGCCCACAGAATTTGAAACCCGCGACTATATCTCCATCGCCACCACACGTCCTGAAACCATGTTGGGCGATGGCGCGGTAGCGGTTCATCCAAACGACAAGCGCTATGCGGCGATCGTCGGCAAGCGCTGCCTTCTGCCGCTGGCGGATCGCCTGATCCCGATCATTGCGGATGAGTATCCCGATCCAGACTTTGGTTCCGGTGCGGTAAAGATCACCGGCGCGCACGACTTCAACGATTATAAGGTCGCCCGCCGCCACAATATTGAGATGTTCGTGCTGCTCGATACCAAGGGCCGGATGCTGGACGCCGATTATATCCCCGAAGCCTATCGCGGCCTCGACCGGTTTGACGCGCGCAAGCAAGTGGTTGCCGATATTGATGCGCGCGGCTTGATGCTGAAGGTTGAAGACAAGCTGATCACCCAGCCTTTGGGTGAGCGGTCGGACGTTGTGATTGAGCCAATGTTGACCGACCAATGGTATGTCGATGCGGCCAAGCTGGCTGTCAATGCGCTCAAGGCGGTGGAAAGCGGCGAGACCAAGTTCGTCCCCGAAAGCTGGACAGCGACCTATTATCAATGGATGCGCAATATCGAGCCGTGGTGCGTGTCGCGCCAGCTCTGGTGGGGCCATCGGATCCCGGCTTGGTATGATGAAGAAGGCCAAATCTTCGTTGAAGAGACCGAAGCCGAAGCTTTGGCCGCAGCCAAGGCTAAGCACGGCCGGGATGTGACTTTGGTTCAGGACGAAGACGTCTTGGATACGTGGTTCTCATCCGGGCTTTGGCCATTTTCGACCTTGGGCTGGCCAGACGCCACGCCCGAGATGGCGCGCTTTTATCCGACCAGCACCTTGGTCACGATGTTTGACATCATCTTCTTCTGGGTTGCCCGGATGATGATGTTTGGCTGCCACTTCACCGGAAAAGCGCCATTCTCCACCGTGGTGATTCATTCCCGTGTGGTCGATGAGCACGGCAAGAAAATGTCGAAGTCCAAGGGCAATATCATCGACCCAACGGTCTTGATCGACACCTATGGGGCAGACGCGCTGCGCTTTACCTTGGCGATTGCCGCAGGCCCCGGTCGTGACATCCGCATGAGTGACAAGCGGGTTGAAGGGTACCGGAACTTCGGTACGAAATTGTGGAACGCTGCCCGCTTCGCCCAAATGAATGAGTGCACCTTGTGGGAGGCCTTTGACCCTAGCACGGTAAAGCACACGCTCAACCGCTGGATCGTGTCGGAATTGACCAAGACCGCCACAGGCGTTGAAGCCGCCCTCTCGACCCATCGGTTCGATGAAGCCGCCCAGACCTCTTATGCCTTTGTGTGGGGCGTGTTCTGCGACCTCTATCTTGAGCTCGTGAAACCGCTTCTGAACGGGGAAGATGAAGAAGCCAAGGCCGAGACGCGCCGGACGGTTGCGTGGGTCCTCGATCAGATTTTGAAAATCCTTCATCCCTTCATGCCGTTCGTGACGGAAGAATTGTGGGACAAGACCGCCGAATTTGGCCCCAAACGCACCAGCTTTTTGATCAATGAATCTTGGCCCAAGCTGGATTCCAGTCTGATTGATGAGGCTGCAGCCGCCGAAGTGGGTTGGGTAGTTGATCTGGTTACAGGCCTGCGGTCCTTGCGCAGCGAAACCAATGTGCCTGCAGGCGCTAAGGTTCCAGCTTTGTTGATCGGGGCGTCGAAAGAGACCGCACAACGCCTTGAGCGCTATCAGGCCGAAATCGACCGGTTGGCGCGCTTGGAATATTCCGTGGTGGCCGAAGCCGCCCCTGCTGGCAGCGTGACCTTTGTGTTGGGTGAAGCCATTGTCGCCATTCCCTTGGCGGGCGTGATGGATATTGGTGCGGAAAAAGCCCGTCTCACCAAAGAGATTGCGCGCTGCACCAAGGAAATCGAGACGGTGTCACGCAAGCTCGACAACCCAGGCTTTGTCGCCAAAGCACCGGCCGAAGTGATCGACGAACAGCGTGAGCGGCGCGCCACCTATGAAGCTGAGAAGCAGAAATATGAAGCAGCTTTGACCCGCCTGGGCTAAGCGCCTTTGTTCAGTCTAAAGAACAAGCCCGCCGAAACGCGGGCTTGTTTGCGTTTTGATGTGTAATCGCCTGAATTAAACGGCGTCTCCCCCCTAGCATCGTGCGCTAAACGCGCTATCAATTCATCGATAATGCAGAGCCTGAACAGGCACGAACTCAGGGAACGTCCACATGGATTTCAATTTTACCGACGAACAAAACATGCTGCGGGACTCGATCGCAAAGCTCGTCCAGCAAAAGTATGATTTCGACACGCGTCGCAAGGCCATTCATTCCGACTTGGGCTGGCGGCCAGAGATCTGGGCAGAGATGGCTGAGATGGGTCTGATGATGGCCCCCCTTCCTGAGTCCATGGGCGGCCTCGGCGGCGGCGCTATCGACACACTCGTCATCATGGAAGAATTTGGCAAAGGCTTGGTTGTAGAGCCTTTCATCCCATCCGTTGTCGCCAGTGGCAATTTGTTGCGCCTGGCAGGCTCTGCCGCCCAACAAGAAGAACATGGTGGCCGCATCACCACGGGTGAGGGGATTTATGCCCTCGCCACCAGTGAGCCTAAGAGCCGCTATGATCTGGCAGATGTGTCAACCACCGCGAAAAAAGATGGCTCGGGCTACATTTTGAACGGCCATAAGTCGGTCGTGATTGGTGGCCCACAAGCCGACACGCTGATTGTTATCGCCCGTACGGCAGGTGGCCAGCGTGAGCGTGCAGGCTTGACCGCCTTCCTGGTGTCCAAGACCGCAGCCGGGGTTTCGACCAAGGATTACCCAACCGTCGACGGCTTGCGCGCCAGCGACGTCTATCTGGAAAATGTTTCGGTTGGCGCAGATGCCGTCATCGGCGCAGTCGATGGCATCTTGCCAGCGCTGGAAGAAACCCAAGACAATGTCATCGCCGCTTTGTGCGCCGAGGCAGTCGGCGGCATGCGCGTCGCCCATGCGATGACTGTCGATTATGCCCGCCAGCGCAAGCAGTTTGGCGTCGCCATCGGCTCGTTCCAAGTGCTTCAGCACCGCATGGTCGACATGTTCATGTGGACCGAGCAATCAACCTCCATGGCCTATCTCGCGGCCATCCGTTGCGGCGAAGATGATGTGCTGGAGCGGGCGAAGGCTTGCGCTGGGGCCAAGACCCAAATTGGTCGCGGTGGACGCTTTGTCGGCCAGAACGCCATCCAAATCTTTGGCGGTATGGGCATGACGGACGAATTGGCCATCGGCCATTACTTCAAGCGCTTGACCATGATCGACACCCAAGCCGGCAGCGCCGATTGGCATTTGAAGCGCTATGCCGCTTTGAGCGCCGGGGAAAAGGCTGCGGCTTAAGCTGCGGCGGCTCAATAGGATTACAAACGGAAAGGCCAGCCCAAAAGGCTGGCCTTTTTGCTGGTGATCGCGCGTGCAAACCCATCTCAGTCGACAGCTTGGCTCTGTCTCGACGCAAGCTCGCGGAGGTTGTTTTCATGATCTTCGCGCTTGAGGCGATAGGTCGACATGATTGCCAACATGGTCAACCACAGGAATAGGATGGTTGGCACATAGTAGAGCCCGAGGCGGGTTAGGGCTTCTTCGGGTATCTGGTCTGGCTTGACGCCCGCAGGGAATTGCGCGGCTGCCAAGACAAAGCCGGCCGTGATGACACCAAGTCCTTGCACCGACTTGCGAATGAAGGTCGATGCGGCAAAGAAAATGCCTTCGGACCGCCGCCCTGTCTTAATTTCTGCGTCTTCCACCAAATCTGCCAGCATGGATGCCGACAGGATTTGGAAGCAAATGATCAGCCCAGTATCAACCATATTGGCGAGCATGACGATCCAGAACAGGCTGGGGTCGCCATTTTCTGGCATGACTCCCAAAAGACGCAGCACGATGGGTAATGGTGCCCCCAAAAAGGCAACCAAGCCGATAATCATGGCACCCTGTTTCTTGCCGATGGACTTGGTCACAATCGGGGCCATGACAGCCCCGAGGATTGCGGAGACAAAGACACTGATGGTCAATAGTCCTGTCTGTTGGGGCGTAAACCCCCAAAAGAAGGAGGTGAAGTAAAAGGTCATGGACGCAGAGAGCCCCGACGCAATCGACCCGAAGATCGCCGCGAGAAACAAAGCAATGAACGATCGATTGGCCAAGGTTTCAAAAATCTCTTTGAACACCAAACCGATGGACAGACTGCGTTTGGGAGGCGGAGCCTTGAGATGAGCAATGCGTCGGTGAGTTCCCAGCGCGGAGACCATAATGGCTACAAAAATCAAACCAGAAGCGATCAAGCCATAGGTCGAATAGGCATCCTTATTGAACTGGCCATTTGGGATCGTGGGGGTCACAAACGCTGGAAACAGCACCACAAACATAATTACGGCCATCAAATTGCCGCCGGTCCAGCCAAAGAAAAAGCGGAGGCTGAGAAGCCCGCTGCGTTGGTCGTAATTGTCGCTTAACTCAGGGGCCAAGGCGGAACTGGGTGTTTCATAGAAAGTGATGCACGTTCTGATCAAAACAGAAATCACCAGCACATACCAAAACAAGGCCATATCCGACCAGCCTTCTGGCGGGTTCCATAGAAGGAAGAAGGACGCCGCAACCGGAAGCGCTGATGCATACATGAAGGGATGGCGACGACCCCATCTGGATCTAAAATTATCCGACCAATAGCCAACAACTGGATCGCTGAGCGCATCCAGAAATAAGGCAATCGTCATGGCAAGCCCGATAAGCCGCGCATCTACGCCCAGAACCTGGCTATAAAAAATCAATAAAAAGAAGCCAAACCCATTGTCCTTCACACCATAGGCAATGGCCCCAAAGCCATAGGAAATCTTCGTCGCCAAACTGGGTGGTGGGACACTCCCCTTCGTGTTTGTGGTGTCTGATGGAGAAAAAATCCCGTCTGTCATGTCCGCCCCCGCGATTTGCGCCTGCATCTGATCTGAAATCGTGGGCGCTTTTGATGGAATGTGGGCGCGTTTCTGGGCTTTGTAAATTCAGAAGCTTTAGATAGTTGGTTTTCGGCGGGTACGACATCAAACTCCCGTCATTGTATTTTGACCTTCCCGCCTGAGTCCCTGTAGGAGAGGGACAAGCTTGTTCTGCGTAGAATGACTAAGGAGTATCACATGGAATTCGATCAAGTTGTTTTGGGCCGTCGCAGTATCCGTGGCTATAAGCCCGATCCCGTTCCAAAAGCCTTGATCGAAGAGATTTTGGCGCTGGCTATGCGTGCGCCATCCTCGATGAACACCCAGCCTTGGAATTTCTATGTGCTAACCGGTGAGCCCTTGGACCGCATTCGCGCGGGCAATACAGAGCGTAATCTGGCAGGTGTGCCGCACTCGCGCGAGTTTCGTATTGGCCAAGCCTTTGCAGGCATACACCGCGACCGCCAAGTTGGCGTCGCCAAGCAATTGTTTGCCGCTATGGGTATTGCGCGCGAAGACCAAGTGATGCGGCAAGATTGGGTGCTGCGCGGCTTCCGCCAGTTTGATGCGCCGGTTTGTATTATCATCACCTATGACAAGGTCCTCGACGGCAGCGACGACACCCCGTTTGACTGCGGGGCCGTGGCAACGGCCTTGGTCAACGCGGCTTGGTCGCGGGGCCTAGGCACGGTCATCAACAGCCAAGGCATTATGCAATCGCCGGTGGTGCGCGAACATGCCGGCATTGCTGACGACCAAGTCATTATGAAGAGCATCGCCTTGGGCTGGCCCGACGAGAGCTTCCCTGCCAATGCGGTTGTCTCTGAGCGCAAGAGCGTGGCCGACGCCACCACCTTTGTTGGCTTCGACAGCTAAGCCTTTAAACTTGCTTAGTTTTCCTTCGTACACCGCGCGGGGCTTGGTGGGTTGCCGCATTCTCTCGCAAGATTTTTCCAGCCTACGCATTGGCCCGTCCGTTTTGACCGCCAGCCGGGGCCACCGCGACAGCCGCAACCGCTGCACCGCCCGACGCTAAAGTCTGAGGCATAGGTGATCCCGCCCTCAAAAGTCGTAGGCAGAAGGTGAATCGGCGAGGATTGGAGTTGCGCTGGGGCGCAAACCATGATGAGGGCGGCAACAAGCGTTTTGTAATGTGCGGTGTACATGTTATTACCTAAAGTTAGTATGAGACATAATGCAACTAAAATAATATTATGTCTAGCCGCTTTGGGTGGCCTAGTCGCGCTTGCCATGGCGGCTGGTGCGACCGCCTCGACAGGCGTGGTGCAAGGCCGGGCCTCGGTCATTGATGGCGATACGTTGGAAGTTCGTGGCGAACGCATTCGCCTATTTGGCATCGATGCCCCCGAATCCGCACAAACCTGTTTGGATGAATCAGGCAGAACCTATCGCTGTGGCCAGCGCGCGGCCTTTGCCTTGTCAGATAAAGTGGGTGCGCGTCCGGTCTCCTGTCAGCCCACTGGCAAGGACCGCTATGGCCGCATCGTGGCGCGCTGCTCGCTGGCCGGTGAGGACTTGCAAGCCTGGATGGTGCGCAATGGCCACGCACTCGCCTTCCTGCGTTATTCGAAAGCCTATCGCTCTCAAGAAGCCGAAGCCAAGGCGACTGGCGCGGGCATGTGGACAGGCAGTTTCGAGGCCCCGTGGGACTGGCGGCGCAGGCCAAAATCCTAAAAGGCTGAGGGGCTTAAAGGGCTAAGACGTGCACAGGTCCCGCACGCCGGCTTCAATCATCGGCCCGCGCTCTTGATGCTTGGCAAAAGCGCCAGCAGACGGCACTTCCTTGATCCGCTTGTTCGAACCCTCTGCGGCCAACGCCAAACCCGTGCGCGAGTAAGACCTGAAATCATAATCGGCCGCCATGGCGCGAATGGCGCGGCAATTGGGCGAGTTATATTGGGGGTCTTCCGGATTTGGTACCGAGCCCCACAGGCCAGAGGGTGACACACAGGCGCTGAGGAGGCACGCGCTGAGAAGTAAGGGCAAACAAATGATCGCTTTTTTCACGCGCTTAACCCTTCGCTCGGTGACAAGGCAGTTCCATCATAAGTATCTGTCGAGGATTGACAACCACATTTCTTGGCCGCTGTTACATCTGGGCAAAAGTAAGATGAAAGCAGGAAGAACGTGACTCTCAAACTGGCCGGTGCCATCAGCTTGATCTTGCTAGTCGGCCTCACCTTTTGGCTGTGGACGCCGGATCGGTCACGGGCAGAGCTTGAAGCGCGCTATCTCAACAGCCCCAGCGATCTCGTCGATCTGGGCGGATTTCGCCTGCATGTGCGCGACACCGGCCCCAAAAATGCGCCAACCCTCATTCTCCTGCACGGCTTTGGCTCTAGCTTACAGACGTGGGACGGCTGGGCGGGGCCGCTCGAGCGCGATTACCGCGTCGTGCGCTTAGACTTGCCCGGCGCAGGCCTATCCGACCCTGACCCGACGGGTGACTATACCGATGCCCGCACCCACGCGTTGATCCTAAAGCTGATGGATAGACTGAGCATTCAAAAGGCTGTCTTTATCGGTAATTCCCTAGGCGGCAGGCTAGCTTGGACCTTTGCCGCAAAGCATCCAGATCGTGTAACCAAGCTTGTCCTAATCTCGCCAGATGGCTTTGCCAGCCCCGGCTTCGCCTATGGCCAGAAGGCCGAGGTGCCCACCTTCTTGTCCGTCATGACCTTTGTGCTGCCCAAGGCGCTCTATCGGCCCAATATTGAGGCTGCCTATGCCGACCCCACGCGCCTGACAAAGGCCGTCTTCGACCGCTATTATGATCTGACACTGGCCCCGGGTAGTCGGGAAGCCATGCTCGCCCGGATGCAACAAACCGTCTTGGTCGACCCTCGTCCAATCCTGCCCACAATCACCCAGCCCGTCTTACTACTCTGGGGCCAGAAAGACGCTCTGATCCCGGTGGCCAATGCGCAAGATTATCGCAAAGCCCTGCCCAATGCGTCCTTGATCACGTTCGACAATCTGGGCCATGTGCCGCATGAAGAAGACGCGGCGGAGAGCCTTTTGCCATTGCTGGCGTTTTTGGCGGGGTAGGGGGTTGGGCCGCCCCCAACTTGCGCAGACAGACTTATCCAGCGGCTTTGAGGCAAGCGGCATGCGGCCTTGAGGCGTTCTAAGTCGAACTTGATCGCATCACTTCTATCCTTTGCCGCGCATTCAAGGGGGCAGCCATAGGTGGGAATAATGCAACTTATCACCCAGCATCACTTCAGATGTGGAGCGGACATTCCGCTTGGAGTGCACCTTTGCCAGTCAGGCACATATCTCTCGCCAAGCTCACGGTGCTTTCGAGAATTCCGGCGGCAAATTGGTCCAAATAGCGGCCACCACGAACAGAATGACGACGACGACGCCTACCAGCGTCTGAACTTCGCTATCTGGACGCTGTTTTACCATCAGAGCATAGTCTCGGTCCCAAGATGTCTTGCCCTCGCTGGTCAAAGTTTCATACGCACCCGCGAGCGTGAAAAAGTTCGCGATCGGTATCATCAGGAAATACGCGCGCACATAAACAGCGAACTCGCGCTTGAGTGCGATCCACAAGCCCATGGGCCGTCCGTCCAATTGGGTAATGCGAATGCCGAAAATCCATTTGCCCAATGTCGTTCCGCTATAGGCCATAAAAGGGATGTTGCCCAAGAAGCTAAACGCGGTTGTGAGAAGCGCCCTTGGAAAACTATAGGCTTGATCAACAAAGAATGGGGCCCAAAAGTCGGACTGATTTGGGGCCGTCGTGGTCATCGACAAGGTCCATGCGAAAACGAAGACAAATGCGTTTACATTCAGATCGATGGTGCGCGCGAAAAATCTGCGCCAAGGGTGGGGACTGGAATCCGTCCACCCGTCCCCTGGAGATGCTAACGGCGGAACTTCGATCAAGTGCGGGAAGGCCTCGACCATCTGCTTCCCTGTTTCCTGCCCCGCTTGTCGGACAAGGGTCTCACCAGACATGTGGCCATCACGATACAAGTCGATAAGCTCGGCTTCAGACACTGGCCCCAATTCTGCTTCGCCCATCTTATAGAACCACTGATCTGCTTCGCTCATCCCCGCCCTCTCGCTATGGTTGCATAACATGCAGCGATTTAATCCCAGCTGGCAAGAGGTGTAGCGCTTGGTCGCGGAGCCCAGCGCTGCGCTGCGCGCCGAAAAATGCTTTTGACGCGTTTGGGTGCAGGCTGAACCAGACCCAAACCGCGAGGTCGAGTGTGAGGCTAGGTGTTTGTGCCCCTCAAGGGTCAAAGTTCAGTTGATCTGAAAAATGGTGGGCGATACTGGGATTGAACCAGTGACCCCTGCAGTGTGAATGCAGTGCTCTTCCGCTGAGCTAATCGCCCGTCCGCAGGGCCATACGTGGCGCTGTGTGCGAGAGGCGGCGTCATGAAGGTTGAAGGCGGCAACGTCAAGAGGGCGATATGCCAATCATGATCTGGCGGCGCGCAAAAAAGATGTCAGAAATGGTGTTGAGGTTTAGCTGCGCTATCCCCAGATCCGTGCAGATGGGAATCAATTCTATGGGCAAGAGCTGACGCTAGGGCAGGTGATTTTTCGTTGATAACGTTCATTTCAACGATTTTTTGCCCTAAATCAACCTGCGCAATCGGTTCCATGCAAATTTGCAATGCACCTATGATGGGAGAAAATAAAGGTAACCGGCTTTAGTGATTCAGGGAAATTGTCCTGATTTAGCCAAAAAAATTCTGCATATATTGTGAAATGTGCAAGTTTCTACCGCGATTTTTCGCGATTTTGGGACATGTTGAGAAATTCTGATGTCAAGCCCTGTTTTGATGATTTTTTGGTGTTCGAAGTCCGCTCAAAATTCGTCGATTTTTGCCTTGAATGTGACAGGTTTGTGTAGTTAAAGCCGCCATCCAAAACAAACCGATGCTCGTTATGGGTTTGTCTCAACTAATCAATAACAGAAAAAATGAGGACCAAAATGGAAGGCGATTTTTGCACGAACGACGGCGCACGACGTTTGAAGCTGAAGATTCAAGAGTATTGGCGCGAGCGTGGCTATGACGTCAGCGTTGATCTGGTTGAAGAAGGTTTCGTGCCTGCGATGCGTTCGGGCCGTACCGATGTGCGCTCTGACATGGTGAATGGTTTGCCACGTCGTCGCGCCGCGACCGAAGCCGCATAAATCATTTTGTCAAAAGCTGCTCGATCAGATCGGGTAGCTCGTGATAATGATCGAATATAGCGTCCGCCCCCAAGGCGGACGCTTTTTCTATGGTGTACCCAAAAGTCGCCAATACCACGGGGATAGAGGCATTGCGCGCGGCCTGCAGGTCGGTGATGCTGTCGCCCACCATCAGCGCCCGCTCGACGCTGCCGCCGCTGGCTTCAATCGTATAGGTCAGATGGCGGCCATCGGGTTTGTTGACCCCGGCCTGCCCATTGGCGACGATGGCTTTGAAATAGCGCACCATATCAAAGGCCTCCAGCACGGGTTGGGCCAGATGCGCGGGCTTATTGGTGCAAACGCTTAAGATCGCGCCCTTGGCCGAAAGCTCTTCCAGCACCTCAATCACGCCATCAAATGGCAGGCTTTCTTGCGTCAGGCCCGCTTGATAGACCTCGAGGAAATGGGCGACATGTTTGGCCAAAGTCTCATCATCAAAATCAATCCCGGCTGCAAGGCCTGCTTTAACTACCAAGGCCCGCGCGCCCTGGCCGATCATGCCGCGCACGCTGGTCAAAGAAATTTCGGGCAGGCCGGCGCGCACCATCACCGCATTGGTCGCGCGCACAAGGTCTGGCGCGGTATCGACCAAGGTACCGTCTAGATCAAAGGAGATCGCCAGCCCATCTATTCCGCGCATTTCCCATCATCCTTTGGTTCATCGACAAGGCCACTCAGAAAGGATTTTTCTGCGGCGCCTCTGGCCTGTCTGCCCGTTCGACGGCTAGAAGGCTAGACGTTTGGGCACAAGCCGAATCAGCACTTGCATCCTGGAAGGAAATCCCATGTCTCGCGCGCGCGCCGCCATCATTCTTGCAGCTGGACACGGCACCCGCATGAAGTCGAGCCTGTCGAAAGTCCTCCACCCCGTGGGCGGTCGCCCGATGATGGCGTGGACGATTGCTTTGGCTAAAAGCTTGGGCTGCGAGAAGATCATTGTGGTGGTCGGCAGCCATAATCCTGATGCCAAGCTGGTGGCCGAAGCCAGCCTCGGCCCCGGCACCACAGCGCTGCAGGATCCCCCGCTCGGCACCGCCCACGGCGTAAATGCGGCTAAGGACGCGTTGAAAGGCTTTGAGGGCGATGCCATCGTGCTCTATGCCGACACGCCCCTGATCCGGACCGAGACCGCCGCCCAAGTATTTGACAGCCTTGAGCAAGGCTATGCCGTCTCAGTTCTGGGCTTTGAGGCCGCAGACCCCGGTGCCTATGGCCGCTTGATCCTGAATGTGGCTGGCGATCTTGATGCGATTGTCGAGGCTAAAGAGGCCAGCCCAGAACAACTCGCCGTGCGCTTGTGTAATTCCGGCGTGCTGGCCGCCCCCGCGCCATTGCTGTTGGAGCTGTTGTCTGAGGTCAAGAATGACAATGCCAAGGGCGAATATTATCTGACCGATGTGGTTGCCCTTGCCCGCGCCCGCGGCCTGCGCGCCACGGCTGTACCCGGTACCGAAGATGAGGTCTTGGGCGTCAATAGCCGGGTGGAGCTGGCCCAAGCTGAAGCCCAATTCCAAGCGCGCAAACGCCATGAGGCAATGGTCGCAGGGGTGACCCTAACCGCGCCAGACACGGTCTATTTCGCCCATGATACCGAGATCGCCAATGATGTGACGGTTGAGCCTCATGTCGTGTTTGGCCCGAAAGTGGTGGTGGAGACTGGGGCAATCATTCGCGCCTTCTCGCATTTGGAAGATTGCGTGATCCGCAAAGGGGCTTTGATCGGCCCCTATGCCCGGATCCGCCCGGGCAGCGACATTGGCGAGAATGCCCATATCGGCAATTTCGTTGAGACAAAAAAGGCCAAGATTGGGGCAGGGGCCAAGGCCAATCATCTGACCTATCTTGGCGATGTTACCGTGGGGGCCAAGACCAATATTGGAGCAGGCACCGTCACCTGTAATTATGATGGGTTTGACAAATATCACACCGAAATCGGCGCCAATGCCTTTATCGGGTCCGACACCATGTTGGTTGCCCCTGTCACCATTGGTGAGGGTGCGATGACGGGGTCAGGCTCTACCATCACCAAGGATGTGCCGCCGGGCGCTTTGGGGCTAGAGCGCGCCGATCAGCGTAATCTCGACGGCTGGGCAACCAAATTCCGCGCCCGCAAGGCTGCCGCTAAAGCGCTGAAATCCAAGGGGGAGGGCGCGTGACCGGCCCCGACTTTGCCAAGATGCAGGCCGCCGCCGCAGCCCTTGAATATGTCGAAGATGGCATGATCGTAGGTCTGGGCACTGGCTCTACCGCCAATCACTTCATCTCCATGCTAGGCGAGCGCGTGCGCGAGGGCCTGACCATTGGTGCCATCCCAACCTCTGAAGCCAGCCGCCGCCTCGCGGCCAGCCTTGGCATACCACTGATCGAAGTTGACCAAGCCGACCGGATTGACGTGACCGTCGATGGCGCTGATGAGGTCGATCAATATCTGAACTTGCTCAAGGGCGGGGGCGGGGCCTTATTGCGGGAAAAAATCATCGCGCATGCGACGGACCATCTGGTCGTGATTGCCGATAAGTCTAAGCTGGTCAATGATTTAGGCGCATTTCCTCTGCCCGTAGAGGTTACGAGCTTTGGCTTTACCATCACTGCGAAAAAAGTGTTTGATGCCCTGCGCGGCACTGGCTGTAGAACCGCCGATATCAAGCTGCGCGAAGCCGGTGCCCCCGGCCGACCCTTCATCACCGACAATGGCAATTACATCCTAGACTGCGCCTGCGGCCATATCCCCGACGCAGCCGCCACCTCTGCCGCCCTCAACGCCATTCCAGGCGTCGTCGAAAACGGCATCTTCCTCGCCTTTCCGCGCACCGTCCGCACCGTGCTGTTCGGGCATGATGATGGGGTGGATATGGTGGAGGTTTAGGGGGCACCGCACTTCTGCCCTGCCGCCTTGACGCGTGATCGCTTTGTCGTCAAAAACAACCTATGGATTTAGACTATTTCTTGGACCGCTGGTCGGGCCGAGAAGGTGGTGCTGAACGAGCGAATTATCAGGCGTTTTTAAGTGAGTTGACGGAAGTGCTTGGGGTGGCGAGGCCAGACCCTTCTGCGGCAACGACTGAGTTGAATGATTATGTGTTCGAGCGGGCTGTGCGGCCCGTGGGGCAGCCTAATGCGCAGCCTAAGCGCATCGACTTGTATAAGCGCGACCACTTCATCCTTGAGGCCAAGCAAAGCCGCTGGCGCGTCGATAATGCCAAATATGTGCCCAATTACGAGCAACTGACACTGCCGTCGCTGGAGGCCACGACTGCCATCACGCGCAAGCCTGCGTGGGATGCGTTGATGCGCAATGCCTTCACCCAAGCTTGTGACTATGTGGCCATGTTGCCGCCCGATCATAAGGCCCCGCCTTTCTTGATCGTGGCTGATGTGGGCCGATGTTTGGATGTCTATGCCGATTGGACCGGGACTGGCCGGGGCTATTCGTCCTTTCCAGACCGTCTGAACAATCGCATTTTACTCGATGATTTGCGCGACGAGGCAGTTCGCAAGCGCCTTGCGGCGATTTGGATAGACCCGCATAGTCTTAACCCAGCCACGCGCGCCGCCGTTGCCACACGCGAAATCGCCGTCCGGCTGGCCGAAGTGTCGAAGTCCTTGGAAGCCAAATCCTATGCCCCAGAAGACGTCGCTTTGTTCCTCATGCGCTGCATCTTCACCATGTTTGCCGAAGATGTCGGCCTTTTGCCGCCCAAAAGCTTCACAGACCTTCTGACGCGCAGCCTTGAAAAGCCCGATCGCTTTGCACGAAACCTGAAGGACTTATGGCAAGCGATGGATAAGGGCGGCGATAGCCTCGCCATTGATGCCAAAGTGCGCCATTTCAATGGTGGGCTATTTGCCTCCACCACTGTGTTTGACTTAGAGCGGGCTGAGATTGGGGAATTGCTGGCCGCGGCCAGCAAGAATTGGCGTGAGGTGGAGCCCGCCATTTTTGGCACCTTGTTGGAACAAGCGCTCGACCCCAAAGAGCGGGCACGACTGGGCGCCCATTTCACCCCGCGCCCCTATGTGGAACGATTGGTGGAGGCCACCATTCTGGGCACCCTCAAAGAGGATTGGGACCATGTGTTGCGTAAAGCCGAACATGCCAAATCTGAAGGCGATGGGGAGCGGGCCATCAGCCTTGTGAAGGCTTTTCACCACGAGCTTTGCAGTCTTCACGTGCTGGATCCTGCCTGTGGAACGGGCAATTTCCTCTATGTCGCCTTGGACTTGATGAAGCGCCTGGAGGGCGAAGTCCTCAATGCGATGGAGGCTTTGGGCGGCCAAGAGGGCTTGGCCTTTTTGAAGGGGGAGGGCGTGACGCCCGACCAATTCTTGGGCCTAGAAGTCAATCCGCGCGCGGCCAGCATTGCCGAGCTTGTGTTGTGGCTGGGCCATCTTCAGCAGCATTACCGCAACCGTGAGGGCCATCCGGCAGAGCCGATCTTGCAAGCTTTTGGCAATATCACAAAAATGGATGCGGTCTTGCGCTGGGACGGCTATCCCGTGCCGCAGGTCATCAGCGGGGCGGAGGCCTATCCCAATCCGCGCCAACCCGCTTGGCCAGAGGCTGAATTCATCATTGGCAATCCGCCCTTTATTGGGGGCAAGGATATTCGGGCCAATTTGGGTGGCCCCTATACCGAAGCCCTGTGGAAAGCCCATCCGGCGATGAATGATAGCGCGGATTTGGTGATGTATTGGTGGGATCGCGCCGCACAAATTCTGACGGCCAAGAACAGCCGCCTGCGTCGCTTTGGCTTTGTGACCACCAATTCCATCACCCAAGTGTTTCAGCGCCGCGTGGTGGAGCGCCACTTAAGCGGCAAATCGCCCCTCTCCATCCTGTTCGCCATTGCCGATCATCCTTGGACCAAAGCCACCAAGGACGCCGCCAGCGTGCGCATTGCCATGACGGTGGCCCAAGCGGGCACGCATGAAGGCAAAGTGCTGAAAGTGTTGCACGAAGCGGGGCTTGAGACCGACACACCCCAGATTCAGGTGGTGGAGAAATTCGGACGTGTGAATCCTGACCTGACGATTGGGGTGGATTTGAGCAAGGCGCTCGCACTGCGCGCCAATGAGGGCCTAGCGAGCCGGGGCGTGGCCTTGCACGGTAGCGGCTTCATCGTCACGCCGAAGGAGGCGCAATTTTTGGGTCTCGGGGCCCGTTCCGGTCTTGAGACGCACATTCGTCCTTATCGGAATGGTAAGGACATCATGGGGCGATCACGCAATTTGATGGTGATTGATCTGTTCGGTTTAGAGGAGTCCGAGGTCCGCCAGCAGTTTCCCGAAGTGTATCAACATATGCTACTGCAGATTAAGCCTGATCGAGACAACAATAATCGCGCGTCTTATAGGGATAATTGGTGGATACACGGGGAACCGAGAAAAGACCTTCGTCCAGCGCTCGAGGGGCTTCCCCGCTATATCGTCACTGTCGAAACATCCAAACACCGCGTGTTTCAATTCCTCGACGCGAGTATTTTGCCGGATAACAAATTGATTGCTGTTGGCTCTGATGCTCCAGACGTACTTGGTATCCTATCCAGCCGAGCCCATTATCTTTGGTACATTGCTAACTCAGGCATGCTGGGCGTTTATGATCGCGAAGCGGTCTATGTAAAATCCCGCTGTTTCGACCCTTTCCCATTCCCTGACGCCACAGACGCGCAAAAGGCCATGATTGGGGCCATTGCCGAGGAGTTGGACGCCACGCGCAAGCTTGTGCTGGCTGAAAACCCTGATTTGACGCTGACGGGCCTCTATAATCTTCTCGAAAAAATCCACGCTCTAGCACCTGAAGAAGAAGACCAAGCCAGACGTGCCCGCGTCTATATCTTGCAGCATTTGCATCAGCGCTTGGATGCCGCCGTGGCCGAAGCTTATGGCTGGCCAGCGGATTTGGGTGAGCAAGAGATATTGGGTCGCCTCGTGGCGCTCAATCAGGCGCGTCGGGCAGAAGAAGCCAAGGGGAAGGTGCGTTGGTTACGACCCGATTTTCAAATTTCCCGCTTTGGCAGAGCTGGCGATACACGCACCACGGGGGAATTGGACTTGGGCCTACCCAGCCTGCCTGCTGGCACAAGCCTTCCCATCTGGCCAAAAGATCGCGACTCCCAGCCCTTTGAAGTGGAAAGCGCCGTCCGCGACTTGGGCGAAGACGTCACCGCATCACAATTGGCACGCGTCTTTAAAGGCGGCGGCAAACGAATTGAACCCCGCGTCAGCCAAATCCTCCTGACCCTTGCCACCTATGGCCGCATTCAACGCACCAGCGACGGGCGCTACCGCGCCTAACCCCCAACCACACCCTCCACCTAGCAATCAGCCGCCCCGCGCCCTACATGCATGGCCACCACTTCCAACGAAAGCTGACCTGCCATGACCGACGCGACCGCCTATGATTTTGACCTGTTTGTCATTGGTGCGGGCTCTGGGGGTGTGCGGGCGGCGCGGATGAGTGCGGCTTATGGGGCCAAAGTGGCGGTGGCGGAAGAATATCGCATTGGCGGCACCTGCGTCATCCGCGGTTGTGTGCCTAAGAAGCTTCTGATCTATGCTTCAGAATTTGGTCATGAGATGGCCGATATTGCGCCTGGTTATGGCTGGACGTTTGAAGGCGCGAAGTTTGACTGGCCGACGCTGCGTGACAATGTGGGCGCAGAGGTTGACCGCTTGAGCGGCATTTATGCGCGCAATCTGCGTAATTCTGGCGTCACCATCTTTGAAGCGCGCGCCGAGATCACCGGCCCTAATAGCGTGAAGCTCTCTACCGGTGAGACCTTGACCGCGAAAGTCATTCTGATCGCGACGGGCGGCAAACCGTCTGTCCCCACCGATGTGCCGGGGATTGAGCATGCGATCACCTCGAATGAAATCTTCCTCTTAGAGGCGCTACCCAAGTCGATCCTGATCGCAGGGGGCGGCTATATCGCCGTTGAATTTGCCTTTTTGTTGAAGGGCTTGGGCGTCGATGTAACGCTTCTTTATCGTGGCGATACGGTGCTGCGCGGCTTTGATGACGATGTGCGCTTGCATGTGCATGGCGAGCTGAAGCGCAAGGGCATTCGGGTGGTGACCCATACGGTGCTCACCCAAGTCGACAAGACCGATGCAGGCCTTGCCGCCCATCTGGCTAATGGCCAGACCATCCACGCAGACGCCCTGATGCTGGCCGTGGGCCGCGACCCCTATAGCGAGGGTCTGGGCTGTGAGGCGGCGGGCGTGGAACGTCAGGCCAATGGTGCGATCAAGGTCGATGATTATTCACAAACCTCTGTGCCCTCGATCTATGCGGTGGGCGATGTCACCAATCGGATGAATTTGACGCCGGTGGCGATCCGGGAAGGGGCGTGCTTTGCCTCGACCGTGTTTGGCGGCATGCCGATGGCCTTTGACCATGATACGATTGCCACGGCGGTCTTCTCACAACCGCCTACAGGCACGGTCGGCCTGTCAGAGGCCGACGCGCGGGCAAAATATGGCCCAGTCGATATTTATAAGACCACCTTCCGGCCCATGCGCTATGTCATGCCCAATGACGAGACGCGCATGTTGATGAAGCTGATCGTGCGGCCATCGGATCAAGTCGTGATTGGCTGTCACATTGTCGGGCCAGATGCGGCGGAGATCATCCAAGCTGTCGGCATTGCGGTCAAACACGGGCTGACGAAGGCGCAGTTCGACGCTACCTGCGCCGTCCACCCCACGGTCGCTGAAGAGTTAGTGACGATGAAAGACAAGTGGGTCGCACCCATCCTGTAAGTTTGACAGAACTATCTGTCTATTTTTCGTGTGTGTTAGGCAAATTGTAACCCGTGGAAGTTACCCATGGGTAGTGTCTTTGTGCGTGCTCTATCCACACCGAGAATAAGGCAAGGTGGCGATGCGCCCAACTAATCAGAGCAGAACAGCCTCGATCCTTCTGGCTGAATCCAACCCCCAAATCCGCACGGCCATTCGGTCTGTTCTTCTTCACTACCAATTTAGCAATGTCACAGAAGCGTCTGATTCAAAGGCCTTTATCGATTCCATCCGATCAGCACCTTATGGGGTGATTTTGCTGGATTCGGGTATTCCCAATCTAGATGCAGTCGCCGTCACCCGCTTTATCCGGTCAGGTAAGCTGGGGATTAATCGCACGGCGATTATCATCCTCCTCGCCCATCGTAGTGACATGACCTTCGTGTATGAGGCGCGCGAAGCTGGTGTCACAGAGCTTGTGGTCAAGCCATTTTCAAGTTCTGTACTGATGACGCGCCTCGTCGGTGCGTTGGAAAAGCCCCGACCCTTTATCACGTCTGATGGCTATAATGGCCCATGTCGACGCACGGGGCGGGTGGAACCTGATATTGAACCGCCGAAACAGCGGATCGAAGATCAAGGGGTGACGCGAAACGAAGAGCTTGTCATCCTCTCGCGCGACGCATCTTGACCATCCCTAGCCGAATAAAGCGACCGTTTGGCGGCAGGCTAAGAGGGGCTTGCCGTCGGAGGCCCATAGATAGGAATTTTGCGCCGAATAGCCGTCCGCAATCGCCTCGCTCTTGAGGTTGGCCGCATACCAGCCATCAGGGCTTGTGTGCTGGTCTGATAGGAAGTCGACCATCCAGGTCATGGTGCTAAGGGGCGTGAAGCTATCAAACAGACTAAGCGCGGCAGGTGGCGGCGCATCGGCCAGGGCCAGAAGCGTGGCTTCGGCGAAATCCTCATGGCTATCGAGCGCCTTCAGCCACCAGCAGATATCGGCGTCTGTCGCGCCAGAGATAGGCAAAGCGCCTTTTGCGACGCGCATGTCGAAATGATCGGTAAAGTGGGGCAATACCCGATCCTTGGGCTTGGGGCGAAAGACATCATCGGGCGTTGGCAGGCTGGGCATCTCGAGCAGCACTTGCCGCTTGGCCGAAACCCGACTGGCCCCGAAACAGAAAGTCGCATGTACGCCAAAGCCTGCTTCGCTCGTCAGATCAGCCGTCACAAAGGCCGCAGACTTGCCCTGCCGCAACATAGCGGGGCGAATATGCACGTCGCCCGCACTAGGGCCTGCAAAAGCAATCAAAGCGGAGCGCAGGGGTGGCAAGTCTGGAAACGCAAGTCGCACCGCACGCAGGCAGAGGGCGGCTGAAATCCCGCCATAAAGGGTGCGGCCCTGCATCCAATCTGGGCCAACATTGACGTGATACTGCCCGTCTGTTTCGGCCATTTGGCCCAGCAAGGTGTCAAAGCGGGTCGGGGCTGGCATTTCACTCATGCGGACAATGCCTCTTCCACTTGGCCCAAGCGGTCCTTGCCGAAATAAAGCTCGCCCGCAACAAAGAAGCTGGGGATGCCAAATACGCCTCGGGCGACAGCGCCCTCGGTATTGGCGACGAGGGTCGCTTTGACGTCAGGTTCTGCGGTTGCCGCCATTAGGGCAGTGCCGTCTAGGCCTGCTTGGGTCAAAACTTCTGCAATCACGGCCTGATCATCCATTTTCAAGCCATCTTCCCAAAAGCCCTTGAGAACTGCTTCCAGATAAGGCGTGCCGACGCCTGCAGCTTGGGCGGCGATCAGACCACGGATGGCGTGAATGGAATTCAGCGGGAAGTGTGGGTTCATTTTAAAGGCGGTCAACTTGTGCCGCGCGATAAAGCGGCGCATCTCCAGCATCTCATAATCCATCTTGCCTTTGATGCCGCCAAACGCCACCATCGGGGCTTGGTTGCTGGTGGCTTTGAAAATGCCCCCCAACAGGCAAGGCGTGATGACAAGCTCTGCGCCGGTTGCTGCCAGAATTGGCCCTAAAGCATGATAGGCCAAATAGGCATTTGGGCTTGCAAAGTCGAAAATAAATTCAAGCTGTTTCATCTTTTCCTCACCAGGTTTCGCTGCCAGGCCGCAGATCCAATTCATGTGTCCAAGCACATTTATTCTGGCTCCACAGCCAGACCCAATTCTTCGCGGCTTCATCGACTTGGATGATGTCGCCCTTTGCTAAGCGCGCCTCATAATCAGGGAGTAGACCTTTGATAAAGCCGCCTTCGACCATGCCATCTAAGATCACATGGGCAACATGCAGACCCTTTGGCCCAAGTTCGCGCGCCAAACTCTGCGCCAAGGCGCGCAAGGCATGTTTGGCCCCAGCGAATGCCGAGAAGCCTTCCCGACCCCGAAAGCTCGCCGTAGCGCCGGTAAAAATAATGGTACCGCGACCGCGGGGGCTCATCACGCGCGCTGCCTCGCGCCCGGCCACAAAGCCAGCAAAGGCCGCCATCTCCCAGACCTTTTGATAGACGCGCGAGGTAGTCTCGGTGATGGAAAAGCGTACATTTGCCCCAATGTTGAACGCCACCACTTCCAGATCGCCAAGTTCGGCCTCGATCTTGTTGATCAAAGCCACCATCGGCTCTTCTTCGCGCGCATCAATACCAAAGGCGTGGGCTTGGCCGCCTTGATCGCGGATGGATTGAGCCAAGGCCTCCAAACTATCGAGGTTACGCGGCCGGCGCGTCATGCATACAATCATGCCCTGGGCAGCAAAGGCGCGCGCGATGGCGCCGCCAAGACCATCGCCAGCCCCGACAACCAGACAAACTTTCGCGCGCTCTTCCGTCATGCTTGCTTTTTCCTTGGTCAGACGATTATAGTCAGTCCATAAATTAAACGCACTTAAAGGGTGGCGCTGGCCAGCGTCAATTGCCTCCGCAACGTCAACTGAGAGAGAATTTGCACATGCGTTGGAGCGAGCTTGAGTCTGCCGATTGTCCGATCGCCCGGGCCTTGAGCATTTTGGGGGACCGCTGGACCCTGATGATCCTGCGCGACTGCTTCTTTGGCGTCCATCGGTTTGAAGCGTTTCAAGCTAATCTCGGCATATCGCGCACGATTTTGCGCGACCGTCTGGCGCATTTGGTTCAGGCCGGTATTTTAGTCCAGCGCCCCTATCAGGATCGCCCGGTCCGTTATGATTATGTGCTGAGTGCCAAGGGCAAAGCGCTCAATGGCGTCATGCTGATGCTGGGCGAATGGGGGCGGACTGCCGTTGACGGCCAACCCGAAACCCAAATCCGCCATCGCCACCAAACCTGCGGCCACGTGCTGACGCCTTATGTCGCTTGTGCTGCGTGCGGGGAAGAAGTGGTGGCGAAGGATGTCCGCGCGGTGCGGGCAGCGTGAGGGCTGGCCCCTGCCGCTTCGCCGCCTGCGCGGATGCTGCCGAAGGAAGGGAGGCCGACTATGCCTAGGTCGCGTTCTTACCCCGCACTATGCTTAAGCGGCCTCAAATTCTTCTGAAGCAATTTGCCAGAGTAAATCTGCTTGGGTCCAGCGGTCATAGGCATCGCCACCTGTGCCATCACTCTGTGCTTGATGCGCATAATAGAGCCAATGGGTTTGACCGCCGAAGGCCACTTTGTAAGGCAAAAGTTCAATCGCAAAGATCAAAACATTCTTGTGGTCAGAAGCCGCTTTGAACGCGGTAAAACAGCGTCGCCACATCTCGCGAAAATGGACAACAAAGGGGCGCTGATCGCCTGGGGCGATGCTAACTTGGGCATGGCACGCGTCTGCGATCCTGCCGTGCAGGAAACGAACCCGCTCAAAAATTGGCATCAAGAAGTCAAACTTGGCTTCAATGTCCCCATAGGTCATCTCATGGCCGCAATAATAGTGCGACAAGTCCGCGTTGAACCTGACCTCTGGAAAGCGCCCAACCATATCGACCGTCCGACGGATGTCTTGGGTTATCGTCGCGCGGTGGGTCTCAATATAGAGGGGATAATCATGCTGCGCCGAGGCCTCCAAAACGGCCCCAACCAAACGATCCATTTCTAAATCTGTCTCAAGGCCGGTGCCGACATGTAAGGTGGTCGCGTCTAGGCCTAATTCATGGTGCTGTTTGGCGATGGAAGCCGCG
>NZ_JBMLTR010000008.1:0-54169 GCF_049239865.1 Aquidulcibacter sp. | reverse complement strand
ACGCATCGCGACGCTCCACCTTGATGCCGCGTGCGCGGTCAAAGCGCGTCGCGAGCGTTTCAAAGTCAATTGGATGCAGCTCACAGAACAAAGCTTTGTCCTGATAGCGCAACATCTCTGCGATCAGGGCGGGTGAGCCAGGGTAAGTATTGGGGCCGTCGCCTGCCGCAGCCACAAGGTCGAGGTAGCGTTGAACAGGTGCCGGCGGGTTTTCTGCCGCCCACAAGCGGCCAATCCCATCCTGCCACTCGGGGCTGCGTGCGGCTTCCTCGCTGGAGAGGTCATAGGTGCCGATGCCCGCAAACACATCCAAGACGCGGAACGGGGCTTCCTTTAGCCGCAAATGATCGAGGCTAAGTACAAGGACTAAATGCTTCCAAACATCGGCGAAATTGCCGGCGTGAAAGGCGTGACGATAGTTCATGCAGCAGGACCGCTTTCGTCTGACCGATCGGCCATCGCCTCCTCAAACGGATCGGGTCGCTTAACTCGGATCGTCAAGCCCCAAGCCAAGACGGTTAGGCCAATGGGCAGACCTAAGAGATAGTCGAGATACTGGAACATGGTCTTGGCTTTGTCAGACCGTCCCGCCCGCCACACGACCAACGCCTTTGGCGCAACAGCCGCTTTGCTCAAATAAACACGGTCCCCGCGCACGGCGACTTGCAGCTTGTTCTCATCGTCAAACAAATAAACGCCCACGAGGCGGCTTTCCAGATTGGCGCGGAAGGGCACAGTGGCGACCAACTTAGCTTCGGCTTGTCGCTTACCCATCCATTGGGTCAAATCCAAGACCGTCGGTCCTGCGGAAATCAAAGAGATTGCAAGGCCGATGATGGCAACCAAGGTACCCAGCTCGCGGGGATTATCCGGCACGATAAACCTGCGCCGCAAAATCGGGGGCACAAAACTCATTTTCTTGGGCTGATGATAAGTGGGCATATGTCGATCTAACCCAGACTTCGGCTTAGGGCTACAGCGCCACGCCTTCGCCGCGCAGGGCGGTCGCAGCAATCCAGCCACCACCAAGGACCCGGTCGCCATGATCTTGAGGGTCATAAAACACACAAGCTTGCCCAGGTGCGACGCCTTCTTCGGGATCATCCAAGACAACGGACCACCCTGCCCCGATATGCAAGGTCCCTGGCACCGGTGGGCGAGTAGAGCGCACACGCGCCAACACACGCCGTCCGTCCAGCGCATCCTCACCCGCGACGTGTTCGCCGATCCAGTTCACATCTGTGAGCGTGATGTGGGTGACGGCTAGGCACTCTTTCGGCCCAACAATCACCTGCTTGGCTGCCGCATCCAATTTGACGACAAACAAGGGCTCACCCGTTGCGATGCCCAATCCACGTCTTTGACCAACGGTGAAATGGATCACGCCATCATGGGTGCCTAGAACCCGCCCGTCGACGTGCAAAATCTCACCGGGTTCGGCCGCGCCTGGGCGCAGCTTGGCCACCACGTCGGCATATTTGCCATTTGGCACAAAGCAAATGTCTTGGCTGTCGGGCTTTATCGCTACGGGTAAACTCAGGGCGGCTGCAATGTCGCGCACGGCAGGCTTAGGCAAGTCCGCCAGCGGGAACCGCAAAAAGCCCAATTGCGCCCGCGTGGTTGCGAACAGAAAATAGGATTGGTCGCGCGCTGCATCGGCGGCGCGGCGCATTTCTGCTCCTTCGGGGCCATCAACGCGGCCAACATAATGGCCGGTCACCAAGCAATCGGCCCCGAGGTCACGGGCTGTTTCCAGCAAGTCCTTAAACTTCACACTTTGGTTGCAGCGGACGCAGGGAATGGGCGTGAAGCCCGCGAGATAGGTATCCGCAAAATTGTCGATCACGGCTTCTTTAAAGCGGCTTTCGTAGTCGAGCACATAATGGGCAATGCCGATCTGATCGGCGACCCGGCGTGCATCGTGAATGTCTTGCCCGGCACAGCATGCCCCTTGCTTTTTGAGGGCGGCGCCATGGTCATAAAGCTGCAAAGTGATGCCAATGGTTTCATAGCCCGCGGCTTGCACCAATGCGGCAACAACGGAGGAATCCACGCCGCCGGACATGGCAACAACTACACGGGTTTTGGCGCGGGGCTTATCAAAGCCCAAATCAATATCTGGAATGGTTGACGGGCCAGCGTCAGCGCGAGCCCCAAATGTATCTAACGACATGCTCTCTCCTTCCCCACAGGTTCAAGGCCTGTAGCGATGGCAGTGCTTTAGCAGCTTATCGCAAATATTGCAGCAGGTTCAGGTCCTTTAGCTGCCCAAAGATCGCAGCCGAGGCCTGATACTGGGTTTGCGCAGCAGATAGGCGGGCCGCCACTTCGGCCAGATCAACATTTTCCTGATCGCCAATTGTGGCCAATAAGGTGTCGCGCTTGGCATCATTGGTGGTCACAGCCATCTCAATTTGCTTCGCAGTGCTGCCCGCCTCAGCCGATTTGTCGATCAAATTAGTTTGCACCGCTGCCATCTGGGGAATGAGGCCTTGGACATAGGTTAGCTGCGCGGTGGTGAGTTTCCCGGTGAGCGGACCATTGGCATTTTCCCAGACGCGGATCGAACGCAAAAGGTCGACGAAGGGCCGGAACAAATCTTCTGCATTGCGGCTCAATTCGATCGAGCGATTATCTTCGATCATCACCGTGCGATTGCGTCCGGTATCCACCCAATTGGCATCAGTATTGGGTTGCGCGGCCAAAGTATCGAGGCTGGCGGGCACAAACGGCTCGCCATAGCCCCACTCGCCGCCAAAAATAGCCTCGCCATTATATTGAGCGTTGGCGGCTGTATCGATGATGCTGAGGGCTTGCTCAAGGGCTGCCTTCAAGCCAGCACCATTTTGGTTGGCTGCGGCATTAGCCAAGCCATCACGGGCCTGCTGGACTGCGGCTTGTGCGCTATCTAGGGCCGTGGCTTCGACATCTGCGCGGGCTTCCAGCGCCTTGAGGGTCTCGGCCCGACGATCCAAACGTTCGGCATAGGTTTTAGCAGACAAAAGACGCCCGGCCTCAATGCCAAACCCTTGCAAGTCTCCGGCGATCTTTTGCGTCGAGGCCTGCTCTTGCGCCTTCGCCATATTGGCTTGACCCAAGGCAATACCGGCAGCGCTGCCGAAGAACTGATTATAGGTTGCGACGCGATTCATGAGGGTTGCTCCACCTGTGTTTCTTCAGTTTTGGTTGGCCTTAAACGGCCTGCAGCAAAGTTTGGTACATTTCATCAACTGCCCGGATCATGCGGGCGGCAGCGGAATAGGCTTGTTGGAAACTGGTCAGCTTGACCAATTCCTCGTCGAGATTGACGCCTTCGACGCTGGCTCGGCGGGCATCAGCCTCGGCCTTAAAGCCGTCAGCGGTTTGTTTGTCAGAAGCCGCTTCCGCCGCCAGTCGTCCGACATCGCCCCCAAGCGATGAGACAAAGTCCATCAACTTCATCGAGCGGGTAACACCGCCTGGCCCGTCACTAAAAGGCAAAGGTGCCCGCGACGCATCAAACAAGGCCTGCGCGCCGCGGCTATCGGCCAAGCCAACCGCGACAGCACCAATGGCGACCGTGGAAAGGTCTGGCCGTGCGAGACCCATTTTTGCGGGATCAGAAACGATGGCTGGATTGACCTCAATCCCTAAGGCGCGCGCTTCCCGGGTTTTTGACGCAACGCCAAAGATCGCAGCAAAGCCGTGGCTGGTACCCCCGC
The DNA here is from genome assembly GCF_049239865.1 of Aquidulcibacter sp. NCBI lineage: Bacteria > Pseudomonadati > Pseudomonadota > Alphaproteobacteria > Caulobacterales > Caulobacteraceae > Aquidulcibacter > Aquidulcibacter sp. The sequence goes on along the minus strand of NZ_JBMLTR010000008.1, from coordinate 50,468 downwards.
GTGGACCGACGTCTTGCGTGATCTCCAAACGCAAATTGCCTTGGCCTGTGCCGGGCGTCCACTTCATGACGCCTTGGGGATCCAGTGAGAACCCACCATAGAGCCCGATCCCTGTCGTGGGATCATTCAGGGCGTTCATGATGTCGCCAATCGTGCCAGCAGGAATGGTGATATTTTTGGTCGTTGCAATGCCGCCCGTCGGCCCGACAACTTGCAAACTCATGACGCTGCCAGCGACAAAGCCGTGAGCATCGGTGGCTTTTAGGCCCGTGGCATAGTTGAGCGGCGTGCCGGACTGAACAAGATCATTCAATCCAAAGAAATGGGCAAATGCACGATTGCCGCGTTGGCTTCCCCCGGTTGCAGGCTCATCAAACACAAATCCATTGGGGGTCGCGGTTGCCGGCACAGGTGCGGCCGATTGCAATTGTAGCCGCCCATTGGTGAAGCTTGCCGTGCCATTGGCCCCCAGCGCGGTATTGAGCGCGGTAACGAGCGAGCCAATCGTTGTCCCGGTGGTTCCCGATGCCACGCCATTGACGCTGATCGCGCCGGTGTTGAAGTTGATGTCGATCTTGCTGACCAAAAGGCCTGCGGCATTCACAACACCAATGCTGGTTTGGCCGGTGAAGTTTAGACTGTCGGAGGCCAAAAGTCCGGTATCGCTACCTTTTGCCAACGCCAAAGGTGGCAAAGTGGCGTTTTGGCTGTGGGCGGCGTTCAACGCATCGGCAATCCCACCGGCGAGTTCACCCAAGCCATAGGCGATTTTGGCCAAATCCTGATCGCGTACGTCCAACAGGCCGCGCAAGGACCCGCTTTGAATGCTAGGCTCAAACTCGCGCTCGGTGGGATCTGTCCCGAAAGTGATGGTGATGCGATCAAACGAGGTCGCGCCAATGCCAGAGGCTTTAAAGTTCAAGGTCGCAGGGCTGAAGCCCGCCAACAAGACACCATTGCTGGTGCGAACTTCCGTTGAGCCATCCGGACGCTGAGCCACTTTGATGTCAACATATTGAGACAATTCCTGGATCATGTCGGCTTGACGCTGCTGTGCGCCAGTTGAATCGCCGACCGCATTGGCGCGCAGAATGTCGGAATTGGCCGCCGAGATATCTTTCAGCAGCGTATTCACCCGCTGCACCTGGTCTGCCACTCGCTGGTCCGCATCAGCCCGCGCCGTCTCAATGGTTTGGCCGACGGTGTTGATCTGAGCGAGGAAGCCTTGCAACTCAGCAATCGCCCCACGGCGAGCGGAGATGGAACCCGGGTTTAGCACGCCTGTTTCAAAGGCCCCCAAGGCACGGTTCAAGGCGGCAAAGATCGAAGACTCGCTGGTTGGATCACCAAAAGCAGCTTGAACATTGTCCAAATAACCCGAGCGGCCTGCTGCACTGCCTGCGCTGCTGGAGGCCGCCAACGACGCTGCGGCTAGAAAGCGGTCCGCCGCGCGGGTGACCAAGGCCGTATCGACGCCTTGACCTCTGCCACCAACTTCGCGCGCATTCTGATTATGCTCAAGGCGCACATAGCCCGGCGTATTCACATTGGAGACGTTCTGCGTCACCGTGCGAATGGCGTTTTGGCTGGCAAACAGGCCACTCGTAGCGATGTTCATGATCGAATTCAGCGACATTCAACTCAGCCTTTGTTTCTGCCTTATTCCTCCCGGCACCCGGTCATTTTTGCCGACTTGCCGAGCGGTTTTTGCCTGATCACACACCTCGCCCGCAGCGGCGGCGATTGGGAGAGCAGAATTAAATCAATTTATTTCAATGATTTAACTCTTTTCTATCTCCGCAGCCTCTGCAGCAAAAGCACGTGGTCACATGCTTACTTGCAACCCGCGCGCCAAAGCAGGCCAAACCCAAAGCAACCCACTTGAACGAGACAAAACACGCCGTAAAGGCGCGCCAGACAACGAAATAAGGCTGCGCGGCAGGATTAGCCTTTCACCCGGCAATCTATGCCGCCACTCGGCTGATTTGGCCGTTATTCACCTCGGTTAACCCATAGTAAATACAAACAAAAACAGATTGTTACACATATTTCCGAGTGGCACGCCCCTTGCTACCCCCCTAGCTCGAAGTCGCAGAGTGACGTGCGACATGTTGGGAAGCGGGGGCTGAAGACGCATGGAAATGGTTGGTCGCATGATGGACAGCATCGCGGAGGCGCCACAGTCGCGGCGCGCGAAGTCGTCTGTATCGCCAGCTGGAAACATGGGTGAGACCGCAGGTCTGAGCTTTGTCGACACGATGATTGGCCTCGTCCAACCCCCCAGCGCGCTTGAACCGGCAAAGACAGCGCCGGATTCACGTGACCCAACCGGTGGTGCCAAGCTGGCCCCAGATCAAGTGATCGATGATGCCGCTACGGTCACAGATAGTCTGGCTACCCCGTCCGCAGTCGTGCCGGCACTTCCCATCGCGATCACGCCGATCAACCCTGCCTCTCCCTCGACCTCGGCCGCGGCTGTCGCCAAGCAAGAAGGTATCGGCGCGGCCGGGCAAGTTCCCGATGCTCAAAGCGCAGCGGTTACGCTGGCGTTGATGGGCAACGCAGTGCCCGCTGAACCCGTGCCCGGCGATGCCCCTGACGCTTTGGTCGCTCAAACTGGCGATGCCAGCGCGACCTTCAAGACGGGCGACGCCTCAGCCTTAGCGTCAGCTTCAGCCACAGCCCCGTCCACCCAGTCAGCCGAACCTGCCCTAAAGCCTGCAATCGATCAGGCGCAGACTGCCCAAGCGCTCGCCCCCAAAACACAAGCAACCGTGTCGCAAAGTCTTTTGGCAGGCCTTGCTGCCTTGGGGCAAACCCAGCAGCCAGCGGCGGACGACAAGCAAATGGCGCAGCTTGTTGCCACGGCGACGGCGACGGCCGCGGCGACGGCCACTGCCACTGCGACGGTGCCAACACCTGTCATGGCGCAAGTGCCTCAGCCGAGTCCGCAGCCAACCGATTCCTCGACGTCGCAAGCCAGCGCAGTTTTTGATTTGGCCCTGGCTACCGATCCCCAAGGTCCCGGCGCAGCACGGGCTTTGGAGGCCCAATCCGGTGAAGCACGCACCTCCAAAACCAATGTCGCAACCGGCTGGCTCAACACGGGCTCTGGCTTTGTGGCGTCCGACGATGCAGGTTTGCAAAGCGCACCGAGTGCCGCCCCAGTTGCCACCGCCACTGCACAAGCTTCGGTCGCACTTGTAACAGGGCCTGTGCCTGCCTTCAGCAAGCCTGCCACCAAAAGCGAAGAAACCAAGATTGCGGCAACCGATGCGGCTGGCATGATGGCTGGCTCCAACGGAACCGCTGACGCTGCTGCCTCGGCAAGCACAGATGGTACAGGGGTTCCAGCACCAGACGCAAATCCAAAGCCGACCGTGCTGCAACCCCACACCGTGCCAATGCTCGCCGCCGCCATGATGCGCCGGATTCAAAATGGGATGAAGGAATTCACCCTTCGCCTCGATCCGCCTGAATTGGGCCGGGTCGATGTGCGTTTGACTGTAGGCACCGACAAAAAGGTGCGCGCTGTCGTGAGTACGGATCGGCCTGAAGCCCTGAAAGATCTGGCCTTGTCCGCGCGCGATCTGACCCGCGCCTTGCAGGAAGCCGGGCTTGAACTGGAAGAGAATGGCCTGTCGTTTTCAATGAATGATCAAGGCAGTTCGCCGCAAAATCGCGATGCCAATCAGCAGCAAAGCGCGCGCATCAAACACAGCCTCGAAGGCTATGACACCTCCGAAGCGGCCACGCCTGAGCCGGCAGCTCCGCTCTCCGCCCACCTCTCTGGTCCTGTCGAACGCTGGCAACGCGCCCGCATCGCCATGACCGCCTAAGTTGTAAGGAACGCAAGATGGCAACAGTAACCAATACGACGGCCGCTTCGACAGCAGCCTCCGCCACAGCGGCCAAAGGGGCCGCGACACCCAAAGCTTCTTTGGCCAACAATTTCGAGACATTCCTGACGCTTTTGACCGCACAGTTGAAGAACCAGGATCCGCTGTCACCCTTGGACACCAAGGACTTCACCAACCAATTGGTGCAATTCTCGGGCGTGGAACAACAGTTGAAGACCAATGATCTTTTGTCGTCCTTGACCGAAACCACCAAGCTGAGCGCGGGCGCGACGGCTGTGGCTTATCTGGGTAAAGAAGCGACAGCGACATCTGCTTTGGCTGGTCTGTCGAGCGGTGGCCAAGCCACCTGGCGCTATGAGTTGCCGCGGTCTTCAACCAGCACGACGTTAAAAATTGTGGACGCACAAGGCCGGACCATTGCCACTAAACCGGGTGAAACTTCCACCGGCGAAAAGACCTTTACCTGGGATGGCAAGGATCAATCAGGCAAGGCAGCACCTGCCGGGACCTATCGCCTCGAAATTAATGCCCAAGGGGCGGATGAACGTCCGATCACCGGCACCGTCCGACAAAAGGGCGTTATCACCGGCGTCGACCTTTCCGGGAACACACCGACAGTAACAATTGGCGGCGCGGCCCTGCCCTTGTCGTCAATCGTTAAGATAGGACTGCAGGCCAGTTGATATTTTGACTTAAATCGCTGCGATTAAGAAAAAAATCAACCAAAAATCAACACTCCGTCCCTAAAATCTGGACACAAGTGGTTGGGCAGAATGCTCCTAACAATAAAAACACGATCAGGAGCATTCAATGTCGATCAATAACGCAATGCTGGCGGGGGTTTCGTCCCTCATCGCCAATTCCAGTGCCATGGCTGTCGTCTCTGACAACATCGCCAATGTGAACACGACCGCCTTTAAGCGGAACCGCACGGACTTCACCCGACTGGTCAATCCTCAAAGCAAAAGCTCTACCTATAATGCAGGTGGGGTTTCCGCGCAGACACGGCAATTGGTGCGTTCACAAGGTAATTTGAACACGACCTCGACAGTGACAGACCTTGCAATCTCGGGACAAGGCTTCTTTGCTGTGTCGCCCCTGCAAACAGCTGGTGGCGCTGTGACCGACGTGGCGTTCACACGGGTCGGGACATTCGCTGCCAATGATGAAGGCAATCTGGTCAATCAAGCCGGATATTTCCTGCAAGGATGGCGCGTTGACCCAACAGGCACGGTGACAACCAGCCCCAGCGATCTAAGCTTGCTTGAAACCGTCAATATAAGCTCGATTTCCGGCACGGCGACCCCGTCCACGATCGCCAAAATCAACGGCAATCTGAAATCGACGACCCCAGTTAGCACGGCTGTATCCGGCGGCACCTATAATGCGGCGACCAACAACATGGCTTCGGGCGCTGTGACGCCAGATGCCAACTGGTCCTTCCAAGTCTATGACAGTCTCGGCGGTCTGCGTACCTTTAATGTCGCCATGCTGAAGAGTGCGACGGCCAATCAGTGGATTACAGAAATCTACGCCTCGCCTGCAAGCAGCGTCACAACCGGCGCGCCTCTGGTAAATGGTCAGATTGCCACTGGCACATTGGCCTTTACCCCAAGCGGCAAGCTCGACACCGCGGCAACCACCCCTGCACTCTTGGCTGGCTTCAATTTGGGCGCGGCAGCAGCGGGTGCTCCGGCTGCGGGCACAGCCAAATGGGCCGCCTCGACCGGTCTTGCCGCCCAAACCTTCAGTCTCGATCTCGGCCAAATCAGTGGCGAAGGCGGCGTGAGCCAGTTCGACAGCCCAACCGCGATCACCTCCACCACAACCGATGGTTCGCTCTTTGGCGATGTGAGTGGGGTAGAGATTTCGAAGGATGGCTACATCTCGGCGATCTTCAACAATGGTGTTACCAAGAAGATCTTTAAGCTGCCGGTCGCGACATTTATTAATCCCGACGGGCTCCTGGCGGACCGCGGCGGCGTCTATCGTCCGACGGCAGATTCCGGTCAGTTCAGCCTGAAAGATCCAGGGCTCGGCGGCGCAGGCGTGATTGCCTCATCCAGCCTCGAATCCTCAAGCGTTGATTTGGCTCAGGAATTTTCTTCCATGATCATCATTCAACGCGCGTACAGCGCCTCGTCGAAGATCATCACGACAGCTGATGACATGCTCGACGAAGTCATTCGAATGAAGCGCTAAGGCTGACAAGCTGAACGCCTCGCTACGGCAATCTGAAGAATTCTGATGTCTGAAATCACTCAAAATTAAGCCTGTCGCTTAGCGCGGCCTTAAATCGAAAGGCGTATCTTCTTCTCAAGAACAAGATATGGAGGTGAGCACATGGTGCACGCCATGCAACGGGAATTATCGGTGACGGGTCCAGAGGGTACACCTCTTACTTTGTCGAGTTTACCACCACCCAACACAGAACGTTGGGTCGCACGCCGCAAGGCTGAAGTAGTTGCTGCTGTTAAAGGCGGTCTGCTCAGCTTTGAGGATGCGTGCGCGCGCTATCGCATCACAGCGGAGGAATTTCTCGGCTGGCAACGTCAGGTGGACCGTCACGGTCTTCCAGGACTGCGTGTCACACGCATCCAAAACTACCGTTAAGTTTGCAGGCTTAACCGCCGAAATTAACGTGTCTTTTACCTAACACCCGGAAAAAGCTGCCTAGCAGGCAAAAATGACCGAGTAGCCATGAAGGCTATTCGGTCACTTTGCCACCGTGCTGCGTCTCATTCGGATCGTCTAAAACCGACCGAAGCATGCCAGCGCGAAACAAGGTGACGGAGCGCCCGAACACCCCACAGACCCTTTAAGGCTGCGGGTTTTGGCGCTTCAAGCGGAGCGGGTCGTTGGAACGATTTATCTCGATTTTGAAGTCAGCAGGTCCAGCAAAGCTGATCGCCGCCTTTGCAGTGACAGCATTGGTGGCTGCAGCCTTGTTCGCGATTATGTTCCGCGTTGGTGCAGAAGAGCGTTCACTGCTTTATTCAGATTTGTCCGCAAAAGATGCAGCAGCGGTGAGCGAAAGCCTGACGGCTGCCAAGGTTGATTTCCAACTTTCCCCCGATGGGTCGAGCATTTTTGTTCCCCGCTCAAAGGTCGCCGAAGCCCGCATGCGTCTGGCTGCAGACGGTCTGCCCGGCCAAGGCTCGATTGGTTACGAGATTTTTGACAAGCAAGACGCCTTGGGTGCCACCTCCTTTGTGCAGAATGTCAACAAGTTGCGGGCGCTGGAAGGCGAATTGGCGCGCTCAATTGATAGCCTCGACACCGTTAACGCCGCGCGCGTCCATTTGGTTCTGCCTGAGAAGGCTCTGTTCCAAACCAATTCAGAGCCACCGACTGCGTCGATCGTGGTTGGGCTAGAGCGCGGGTCGCTATCGGAAAAGCAAATCAACGCCATTCGCAGTCTCGTCGCAGCTGCGGTTCAAGGGCTTTCGCCCGATAAAGTGACGATTTTGGACGAGCGCGGCGAATTGCTCGCCGGCGCCAGCATTGGCGCAGACGCATCGTCGGCAGCTATGGATGATCGCACCAGCCAATATGAAGAGCGCCTGCGCCGTCGTTTGCAGGAAATCGTTGAAGGCATTGTCGGCCCAGGTGCTGCGCGGGTGCAAGTTTCTGCTGATCTGGACTTCAGCCAAGTCACCAAAACCGAGGAAAACTTCAATCCCGATCAAGTGGCACCACGCTCCACTCGGACCATTGAAGAAGTGGCTGCCGATAAAGCCAATGATCAAGGCGTCACCCAAGCCCAAAACGTCCCCGACGGCCAAACGCCCGGTGCAGCAGGGGGACAAGAATCCAACTCCAACCGCACCGACGAAACCGTCAATTACGAGATTTCAAAAAGCACCCGCACCGAAGTCATCACGCCAGGCAAAGTGACGCGTCTGTCAGTTGCGGTTGCTGTCGACGGTGTCTCAACGCCGGTGGCCAAAGCAGGTGAAGCGCCCAAATGGGCCGCACGTCCTGAGGCCGAAATGAAGCAGATAGCGGCCTTGGTTAGCTCGGCTGCCGGCATTAATGAAGAGCGCGGCGACAAGATCGAAGTGGTCAATGTGCGCTTTGCCAAGGCTGCTGCCGACGCTGGCTCTAAAGCGCCTAGCGCCTTTGCTTTTGACAAAAACGACATCATGCGCGGCGCTGAAATCCTTGCGATGACTTTGGTTGCCGCCGCCCTTCTATTCTTCGTCGCCCGTCCTCTGGTTAAAGGCGTGTTTGACTCGTCGAGCGCTGGTTCCGCGAGCATGCCCATGGGTCTGCCCGGCCAAGCTATGGGTATGGCAGGGGCGGGCAGCGTCGCTGCGCTGCCTGGAGGTGAGGCTGGTACAGGCGATGAACGCGTCGACATTGCGCGCATCCAAGGCTCCGTCAACGCCAATGCGATGAAGCAAGTCTCTCAAATGGTGAGCGAAAATCCTGAGCAGACCGTTTCGGTCATCCGGGCTTGGCTGCAGGAGCGCAGATAGATGGCAGCCATCGCATCCTTGAGTGAACTGAAAGGCGCCGAGAAGGCAGCCGTCTTCCTGTTGGCTTTAGGGGAAGACCACAAGACTTTGTGGGAATTCTTCGATGAAGAAGAAATCAAAGAAATTTCACAAGCCATGTCCAATTTGGGCAATGTGCAATCTGACGCAGTGGAAGAATTGGTGGTCGACTTTGTCGGTCGCATTTCCAATACCGGCGCGGTCATGGGGTCCTATGAACAGACCCAGCGTCTTTTGGCCTCCATCTTGCCACCTGAAAAGGTGGAAGCCATCATGGAAGAAATCCGGGGTCCGGCCGGTCGAACCATGTGGGACAAATTGGGCAATGTCGCGGAAACGACTTTGGCCAATTATCTGAAGAACGAATATCCCCAGACGGTGGCTGTGGTCCTGTCGAAGGTAAAGGCAGACCATGCGGCGCGGGTTTTATCCGCGCTGCCAGACGATTTTGCGCTCGAGTGCGTGAACCGGATGCTGCACATGGAGCCGATCCAACGCGACATTCTGGAAAAAATCGAAATCACCTTGCGCAACGAATTCATGAGCAATTTGGCGCGGACTTCCAAGCGCGACAGCCATGAATTAATGGCCGAGATCTTCAACAATTTCGACCGCGCCACCGAGAACCGTTTCATCGGGGCCTTGGAAGAGCGCAACCGCGAAGCGGCCGAGCGGATTCGCTCCTTGATGTTCGTGTTTGAAGACTTGAAAAAGCTCGATCCAGGTGGGGTTCAAACCCTGTTGCGGGCGGTCGAGAAGTCGCAGCTGGCCTTGGCGCTCAAAGGGGCGTCCGACGAGCTGCGCAATCTGTTCTTTAGCAACATGTCCGAACGCGCCGCGAAAATCATGCGCGATGACATGGCCTCGATGGGCCCTGTGCGCCTGAAGGATGTCGATGGCGCGCAGTCCGGCATGGTCCAGATCGCCAAAGACTTAGCCCAGCGTGGCGAAATCATGCTCGCCGAAGGCGGGCGTGATGATGAGCTGATTTACTGAGGCGCATGATGGTTCACTCTTCAAAATATAGCTTCGAGCCCATGTTCACCAAAACCGGTGCCACGCCGCCTAGCGCCTCGAACCGCCGTAAGGTTTTGACTGACGAGGATGTGGCCGCTGCCCATGCCGCAGGCTTTGCCGAAGGGCAGGCGGCGGAATTGGTAAAGGTCGAGCGGGCAACCAGCGAATCCCTGCGCGCGATCGCCCGCATGATGCAAATGATGTTGGGTCGCCTGAATGAGGAGGCCCATAGCCTGCGCCAAGATGCAACCGAAGTTGCGCTCGCCGCCGCACGCTCGGTCGCTCACGATGCCCTGGACGCCTATGGCGCAGACCGGGTTGAGGCGATTGTTGCCTCTGCTGTCGCCCATTTGCGCGACACACCGCGCCTCGTTGTCCGGGTCTCGCCCGACTTGGCCGAGACGATTGAAGAACGCCTGATTGGGTGCGCCCACGAAGCTGGCTTTACCGGCGAAATCGCGGTGCGTCCTGATCCTCAAGCTCAGACCGGGGATTGCACCCTGGATTGGGGCGATGGGCGCATTGTGCACGACCGTGCAAGTGCCCTCGCCGAGATTGAAACTTCTGCTCAAAACTGGCTGGCCTCAGCAGACGCTGAAGGCTTAAGCCTCGACATGACCCAGACCTGAGGAGGCCTGAAATGGACGAAAACAACGAGTCCTACGATCTGCCCGACCTCTCGGAGCTTGATCCCCTGCCAGAAGAGGCCGCACAGGCCGAAGTCCCGCAGCAATACACCCGCTCAGCGACTGATCTGGCACCGGTCTTCGATGTGCCGGTGAACATTAAGGCGGTGCTTGGCCGCGCGACGATGGATGTGGCCTCGCTTCTGAAGCTCGCACGGGGGTCCTTGATCGAGCTCGACCGACGCGTCGGGGAAGCCATCGACATTTATGTGAACAACCGCCTCGTGGCGCGCGGCGAGCTTGTCGTCGTCGACGAAAGACTGGGCGTGACCATGACTGAAATCATCAAGGACAATGACACCAACTCATAGACCTTGAACCCGAACGACCGCGCGCAGAAGCGCAAGACTAGTGAACACGCTTAGGCGTGAGGAGACCGAAAATGCGAGTTTTGATTGTTGGCAACATGAGTGGGCAGCTCGCCGTCGCATCCAAGATTGCGATGGATCGCGGTGCCAAAGTGTTCCAGGTCGACACCATTGCCCAGGCCACCACGGCCTTGCGCAATGGCAAAGGGGCAGATCTGCTTCTGGTCGATGTCAGCCATGATATCGCAGCCTTGATTGCGCAGAACGAGGCCGAGCATATCATTGTGCCGGTTGTTGCCTGTGGCGTCTCCACCGATCCACGCACGGCTGCCAATGCCATTCGGCAAGGCGCGCAAGAATTCTTGCCTTTGCCACCGGACCCAGAGTTGATCGCAGCCGTCCTCGCCGCCATCACCGACGACAATCGGCCACTGATCGCCCATGATCCTGCCATGAAGGCCGTGATCCGGTTGGCCGAACAAATTGCCCCATCAGAAGCCAGTGTTCTGATCACGGGCGAAAGTGGCGTTGGTAAAGAAGTCATGGCGCGCTTTGTGCACCAGAATTCCCGCCGCACCGACAAAGCTTTCATCAGCGTCAATTGCGCAGCGATTCCGGATAATCTTCTGGAATCAGAGCTGTTTGGCCATGAAAAAGGTGCCTTTACCGGTGCTTTAGCCCGCCGGATCGGTAAGTTTGAAGAAGCCGATGGCGGCACACTTCTGCTCGACGAAATCAGCGAGATGGACATTCGCCTGCAGGCAAAGCTTCTGCGTGCCATCCAAGAGCGGGTCATTGATCGCGTCGGCGGCTCCAAACCCGTGCCGGTCAATATCCGCATCCTCGCAACCTCGAACCGCAATTTGGAAGAGGATGTACGCGCCGGGAAATTCCGCGAAGACCTCTATTACCGGCTCAATGTCGTCAATCTGTGCATTCCACCCTTGCGCGACCGTCCAGGCGATCTGGTCGCGCTGTCGACCTATTTCATCAAGAAATACACCACCGCCAATGGCTTGAAGCCAAAGGGGATTTCAAACGTAGCGCTCGATGCCATCAAGGCTAATCCTTGGCGTGGCAATGTGCGGGAATTGGAAAATGCCATGCACCGCGCAGTCCTTCTGTCGGCTGGGCCAGAGATTGAGATTGGCGACATTCGCCTGCCCGACGGGTCAGCGTTGGGCACAGCTTCAGCCCTGAACCCGCATGTCGCTACCGCCGGACAAGCCATTTTGGCTGCGCAAGCGGTTCAAAGCGCGCCTGTTAATCTGGTCGGCCGGACGATTGAAGCGGTCGAGCAGGAAATGATCCTCGACACGCTGAAGCATTGCTATGGCAACCGCACCCATGCGGCCCAAATCCTCGGCATCTCGATCCGGACGCTGCGCAACAAGCTGAAGCTTTACTTGGATGCGGGCATCGATGTGCCAGCGCCCGGTGCCAATGAACCCCGCTTTGTATACGGATAAGCCTAGTCCATGACCGACACTTCCGCAGGAATAGGTACGAACCCAAAGGCCCCGCAATTCAGCCTGTCGACCTTCTTCCAAGGGGTGATGACAGGCCAAGTCTTGATGGGGGTTGGGGTTGTTGGGCTGGTGGTCCTTCTGATCATCCCCCTGCCACCCTTCCTGCTGGACTTCTTGTTGGCCATTTCGGTCACAAGCTCTGTGCTGATCTTGATGACGGCGCTGTTCATCCGCAAGCCGCTGGAATTTAGCGCCTTTCCAGCCGTATTGCTGGTGGCCACCATGTTTAGGCTCGGCCTGAATATCGCCTCGACCCGCTTGATCCTAAGCCATGGTCACGAAGGCCCCGACGCAGCTGGTGAGATCATTGCCGCCTTTGGTGACTTCATCATGGGCGGTAATTTCGTCATCGGGATTATTGTTTTCATCATCTTGGTGATCGTGAATTTCGTCGTCATCACCAAGGGTTCGACGCGTATCGCCGAAGTCGCTGCACGCTTCAGCTTGGACGCCATGCCCGGCAAGCAAATGGCCGTGGACGCCGATTTGTCGGCTGGCCTCATCAATGAAGAAGAAGCCCGCCGCCGCCGGAAAGAACTGGAAGGCGAAAGCAACTTCTTCGGGGCGATGGATGGTGCATCCAAGTTTGTGCGCGGTGACGCGGTTGCAGGCCTGATCATCACCGCCATCAATGTGATTGGCGGCATGATCATCGGTATGGCCCAAGAAGGCCTTAGCTTTAGCGAAGCTGGCACCACCTACACCCAATTGACGATTGGCGACGGCCTGATCAGCCAAATCCCAGCCCTCATCATCTCGCTCGCCGCTGGTATGTTGGTGGCAAAAGCAGGCGTGGAAGAGGCCGCAGAAACCGCACTGGCCCGCCAGTTGGCAGGGAGCCCACAAGCGTTGGGGATGGTGGCCGCGACGGCTTTCATCGCAGGCGTCCTGCCTGGCATGCCCATGATTGCCTTTTGGTTGATTGGGGCCGGGGCGAGTTATCTGGCTTATAAGCTGTGGAAGGCCGAAGCCGACAAACAGTTTACCACCGACGTCGCAGCCCATGATGCGGCCAATGCGCCACCAAAGCCTGAAGAAGATGAGCCAATTGCAACAGCGCTCTCCATCGATGAGCTCAAGATCGAGTTAGGCTATGGCTTGTTAGCCTTGGTCAATGACGTCCAAGGTCGCCGCATCACCGATCAGATCAAAGCGCTGCGCCGCCAGATCGCCCAAGAACTGGGCTTTGTCATGCCTGCCGTGCGCATCTTGGACAATATGGCCGTTCCCAACAACAGCTACTCGATCCGCGTGAAAGAGATGGAAGCTGGCGAAGGCGAATTGCGCATCGGCCATCTCTTGGTGATGGACCCAGCCGGCGAGACGCCCAACCTGCCGGGCGAGCCTTGCAAAGAGCCTGCCTTTGGTTTGCCCGCGGCTTGGGTGGCTGAAAGCTTCCGCGAAGAAGCTGCCTTCAAGGGCTATACGATTGTCGATCCAGCAACAGTTCTCACCACTCATCTCACCGAAGTGGTGAAGGACAATATGGCCGAGCTTCTCTCGATTGCTGAAGTCCAGCGCCTGATGAAGGAATTGTCGAAAGAACATCAGAAGCTGGTCGAAGATACCATCCCAAGCCAAGTCTCTTGGGCGACGGTTCAGCGCGTGCTGCAAAGCCTGCTGCGCGAGCGCGTCTCGATCCGCGACCTCGCCACCATCATGGAAGCCATTTCCGAAGCCACGTCGATGGATGCGGTATCGATGGTCGAACATGTCCGTGCGCGTCTGGCCCGCCAGATTTGTTTCCAAAACCGCAGCCCCGATGGCTCACTGCCAATCGTGGCGCTGTCGCCCAAATGGGAGCAGGCTTTCTCCGAAGCGATTGTTGGTGAACGCGGCGACCGTCAATTGGCGCTGGCCCCCAGCCAAGTGCATGAGTTTGTGCAAGCCGTTCGGATTGCTTTGGACCGTGCAGCCCAGACTGGCGAAATCCCTGTCATTCTGACCTCTGGCGGCATTCGCCCCTATGTCCGCTCGCTGATTGAGCGCTTCCGCGCCCAGACCATGGTGATGAGCCAGAACGAAATCCACCCGAAAGCCAAGCTGCGCACCTTGGGCAGTGTCTAGGGTGACTAACTGATGCGCGTCTTCACCTACTTTGCTTCCACCCTGCCTGAGGCGATCGCGCAGGTGCGGGCAGAGCTTGGGCCAAAGGCGGTGGTGTTAAGCTGGCGCAGCACGCGCGGCGGCATTGAGATCAGCGCCTCCGCTGAACCCGGCACCAAACCGCGCGCCAAATCTGCGGTCTCCCCGCCGGAACGCGCCAAGCCAGTCCTAGGGACAACTTCCAAACAAGAGACTTTAGCGCAGCACTTTAAGCCCGAAGATTTCCTGATGGGGGCACCACGCCCAGCAGCTGCAGACATTGTCCCGCTTGCCCCAGCCTCCAAGCCAAAACCAGCACCCGTCAGCGGTCGGGGCACCGCCGCGCTGCTCGGGCGGCAGGCCGCGGCCAGGCCCCTTGTTCAAGAAGCCGCGCCCAAGCCTGCACCAGCTCCGCCTAAGCCAACCGCCAAGGCCGCGCCTGCCACGCAAGCCAAACCCACTCCAGCTCTTGAGCCACCAGCCAACAAGCCTGCGCCATCGCGTTTGGCCATGTTCTGGACGCGGGCTGGGCTGACGCGTGAACAGGCGATGGCCATGGCGCTAAGCGACCACGCCCAATTGCGCCAAGCCCTCTCCGAATCCCTATCGCAAAAGCTGAAGTTTGAGCCGATTGAAGCTGCCCCAACGCGTCCAATCGTGCTGGTCGGCCCTCCAGGTGCAGGCAAAACGGCGGCTGTTGCCAAACTTGCGACGCGGGCCTTGGCCGTTGGCTATGAGGCGCTGTTGATCTCCGTCGATAGCGAGCGCTGCGGCGGGGCTGAGCAATTGCGCGCCATGGCCGATCGCTTGGGCACGCCCTTTGAAACCGCCACAACGTTGCAAGACCTCTCACGCCTGACCAAACAAGCGCGGCAAGCCGGTCAGTGCGTCTTTGTCGATGCCGCTGCTGCCAGCCCGATGCAGCCCTCTGACATGCGCTCTACCGAGCGACTGGTGCAGGAAGTGGGCCTTGAGCCTATCCTCTGCATGCCCGCCGATCTGCGCTATGAAGATCTTGAGGACTTGGGTCTGGCCTTTGCTGAGATTGGCACCAAACGTGCGATTGTAACGCGGTTTGACCTGACCAAGCGGCGGGCCTCGGCGGTATTTGCCTTGCATAAAGCAGGCATCGCCTTGGCACAGATTTCGGCCACCCCTTTTATCACAGGCGGTATCGCGCTGGCTTCTGCCCACCGCGTCGCAGCGCTCCTGCTCGAGCCATTTGATGACATCAAAGCAGAGGATGCGGCATGAGCGATTCTGCAACTACCATCGTGCCGTTTCCAACCCGCAAGCCACCCGGCCGCATTGTCGCGATTGCTTCGGGCAAGGGCGGGGTCGGCAAGACGTTTATCGCTGTTTCTCTAGCCCGCGCCTTGGCCGAGCAAGGGGAGCGCGTTCTTCTGGTCGATGGCGACTTAGGCCTCTCCAATGTCGATATACAATTGGGCGTCCAGCCAGACTTGACCCTCGCCCATGTCATGGATGGGGAAGCAACCTTGGCCGAAGCCGTCATGCGTATTGCAGGCGGTGCGGCAAGCCCCGGTGGCTTTGACTTGTTGCCCGGTAGCCATGGAATCGCCAGCTTTGCCGATCTGGGCGAGCGCGACGTCCAACGCATTGCGGCGGGGATTTCGGCTTTGAGCTTTTCCTATGACCGCGTGATCGTCGATCTGGCAGCCGGTATCGGCCATGCCATGCTGAAGCTTGCCGCCGATGCCGATGATGTGCTGATTGTTGCCTTGGACGAGCCTGCCTCTTTGACCGATGGTTATGCCTTCGTGAAGCTACTGAAAAGCCGCCGACCGAATGCACGCATTGGGGTTTTGGCCAATCGGGTCAAGAATAAGAAAGAAGCCGACCGCATCCATCAATCCTTCGCGCGGGCTTGCGGCTCCTATTTGGGGTTTGAGCCGGGCTGTGCTGGGGCCATCCACGAAGACCAGGCCGTCAAAACAGCCCTGCGCGCGCAAATGCTGTTGTCGCGCCATGCCCCCACCTCCACCGCGCTTGGCGACCTTGAGACGGTCACCCATTTGGTGAAATCTGGCCTAGCGTTTGAAACCCGCATCGCCGCTTGACGCGCGCGGCCCACGCCCTAATCTGACGCAGCTATCTGTTAGCAAATCCTCCTTTGGGCTGAACCGCCCCCTGCCCAAGTCGGCTTGTCTGGCGTAGGAGGAAAGCATGGCTGTTGTTTCCGTCCTTCTTCCCCTGCCCTTGCCGGAAGCGTTTGACTATGTCGTCCCCGCGGAATTGACACTGGGGCTGGGCGATGTGGTGGAAGTGCCCTTGGGGCAAAACCTGCGCATTGGTGTCGTTTGGGCGGTTAAACCCGACAGCGATGGCAGCAATCTAAAACCTGTTAAGTCGCGGTTTGATAGCCCGCCTTTCCCACCCGCTTTGCGCCAATTCATCGATTTTGCCGCCCGCTATCTCGTCACCCCCCCGGGGCAAGTTTTGGCCATGGTGCTGCGGCAACCTGAAGCCTTGGGCCCAGGTCCGTTTGAGCGCTTGGCTGTGGCGACATCGCTGCGCCCTGACAAACTTAATGAAGCTCGGGCGCGGGTTCTCGACTGCGCGCAAGAGCCGATCCCCCGCGCTGCCCTCGCCAAGGCGGCGGGCGTTGGTTCGGGCATTGTCACAGCGCTCCTAAAGCTGGGTGCGTTGGAAGAGATCGAGCGACCTGTCGACCTGCCCTTTGATGTCCCAAACCCCAGTCTGCCGGCGCGGCCCTTGTCTGAGATGCAAGCAGACGCGGCCCATATGATCGCTAAGGCCGCCTCGGCCGGCGGGTTCAGCCCCTTCCTGCTCGACGGGGTGACAGGGTCGGGCAAGACCGAGGTCTATCTGGAGGCCGTCGCGCAAGCCTTGATCGCGCGACCCGATGAGCAAGTGTTGATCCTGCTGCCAGAGATCGCCTTGACCCAAGCCATTGTCGCCCGTTTTGAACAGCGCTTTGGTGCTGCCCCTGCGCAATGGCATTCCGACATTGGCGCCGCGCAAAAGCGGCGGACGTGGCGAGAAGTGGCCGCCGGTCGTGCCCGCATCGTCATTGGTGCCCGCTCGGCCTTGTTTCTACCTTTTGCCAAACTCTCAATGATCCTCGTCGATGAGGAGCATGACAGCAGTTTTAAGCAGGACGACGGCCTGCGCTATCATGCCCGCGACATGGCGGTGGCGCGCGCCAAGTTTGAACAGGCGACCATCGTTTTGGGCTCGGCCACGCCCTCGATGGAGACCCGCCTCAATGCTGATGCCGGGCGCTATCAGCGCCTGCTTCTGCCCAGCCGCTTTGGTGTCGCCCTTCTGCCTGATGTCAGTCTGATCGACTTAAAGGAATATCCACCCGAACGCGATCAGTGGCTGAGCCCGGTGTTGGTGCAGGCTATGGCGGAAACCTTGGAACAGCGTGAGCAAGTCTTGTTGTTCTTAAACAGACGCGGCTATGCGCCCGTGGTTTTGTGCCGCAAGTGTGGGCACCGCATGAAGGCACCCGACACCGAGTCTTGGCTGGTTGAGCACAAATATTCCAACCGCTTAGTCTGTCATCTGACCGGCTTTTCCATGCGCAAGCCCGATGCGTGCCCCAATTGCGGGGCCGAAGATGGGCTGGTCTCGGTTGGTCCGGGGGTAGAGCGTATTGCGGCTGAAGCCACCGAGCGTTTCCCCGATGCACGGATTGAGATTTTCTCCTCCGATACTGCGCACAATCCCCAAGCCGTGCGTGAATTGGTCGGGCGGATGGAGCGCGGCGAGATCGACATTTTGATCGGCACCCAAATCGTTGCCAAAGGCCATAACTTCCCGAACTTGACCTTGGTGGGCGTTGTCGATGCCGATCTGGGCCTCAAAGGGGGTGATCCGCGCGCGGGCGAGCGGACCTATCAGATGTTGAGCCAAGTGGCAGGGCGGGCAGGCCGCGCCGACCGGCCCGGTCGCGCCCTGATCCAAACCCATTATCCCGACAATGAAGCGCTGCAAGCCCTCGTCATGGGCGACCGCGATGCCTTTATCGAAGCCGAAAGCTTGGGTCGCGCCGCCGTGGGGGCGCCGCCCTTTGGCCGTATGGCCGCCCTACACATCATGGCCCAAAGTGATGAGGCCGCCGATGCCGCCGCCCAAGCGGCCAGCGACGCGTTGTTTCCAGCGGATGGCGTTGAAGTGTGGGGGCCAGCGCCACCGCCTTTGGCCATGATACGCGGCTGGCGGCGGCGACGCTTTTTGATCCAGTCCAGCAAGGAAGTTGACCTTTCGGCCTTTATGGCGGCTTGGCGACGCGGATTTCGGGTGCCCGGCAGTGTGCGCGTGAGCATCGACATGGACCCCTATTCCTTCCTGTAGACCACTGCCTGTTTGTTCTGAAACCTGTGTGCCATCATTGACCTTGGCCAGCGGCACGCACAAAGAAAATCCATGCTGCTTGTTCATGCCAGAACCCTAGACCCCCTCTCGCGGGCCGTGCGCTTGGCGCTGGGTGAGAAGCGCGCCGTCTTTCACGTGCGCGAAGCCTTACCGTTTGAAGCCGATGCTGGGCTGCTGGCCGTGGCCCCCGATGGCATGACGCCTGTGCTGGTCGATGATTCCTGGGGCCATGGCGCGACCATCTCTGAAGCGCTCGCAATCTTTGAATATTTAGAAGACCTTTTGCCCACCCCGCCACTTTTGCCCGGCGGACCTTTGGAGCGCGCGGCTGTGCGCGCCATGACGATCCGGGCGATCCGGACTTTGGGGCCGATTGTCGACAATGTCGTGCATGAGAAGGCGCGCAAGGCCCTTGCCCGTGGCGGCGCGCCTGACACCGCCATCCTGCGCCAAGCCACATTGGCAGCGACCCAAACCCTCGACCAGATTGGCCGTGCGGCAGAGGCTGAGGGCTGGATTGGCGGCAAGAAGTTGTCGATTGCCGACATGGTTGCTGCCGCGCATTTCTCCGTATTGGATTATCTCGATGCCGTCAGTTGGAGTAGCGCGCCAGCAGGCAAGGATTGGTATGCGCGTTTGAAGCAGCGCCCGGCGTTCAGACCCCTTCTGGGTGACTTGCTGGCAGGCCTGTCGCCACCGCCACATTATGGTGATTTGGACTTTTAGGAGGGCGCTTTGGCCAAGACCGCGTCCAAATCCCAACCCCTTGATGCCGCTATGGTCAAACAATTGGCGCGCGCGCATGGCTTTGACGCTTGCGGTCTTGCCGATGCACGCGCCGCCTGGGAGGCAGATACCCGTCTCCGCGAGTTCGTCGCCGCAGGCTTTCATGGCGCAATGGGCTGGATGGAAGAGACGCTCGACCGCCGCAGCCATCCCACCGCCATGTGGGAAGATGCCAAGACTGCCATCATGCTGGGCGTCAATTATGGCCCCGATACTGACCCGATGGCGAAATTGGCACATCCGGATCTGGCCAATATCTCGGTCTATGCCGGTGGCGATGATTATCATGATGTGATCAAGAAGCAGCTCAAGGCCTTTGCTGGGCTGTTGCATCGCCAAAGTGGCGCGCAAGTCAAAGTTTTTGTCGACACCGCCCCCTTGATGGAAAAGCCGCTGGCGGCGCGCGCCGGTCTTGGCTGGCAGGGCAAACATACCAATCTTGTCTCCACCGACTTTGGCTCTTGGCTTTTCTTGGGCTGTATCTTGATCGCGCAGGACTTTGCCGCAGATGTGCCAACGAAGGATCATTGTGGGTCCTGCACGGCATGTTTGGACGCTTGCCCGACCAAGGCTTTCCCGGCACCCTATCAACTCGACGCGAGGCGCTGCATTTCCTACCTCACGATTGAACATGCTGGCCCAATCCCGTTGGAGTTCCGCGCCGCGATGGGCAATCGCATCTATGGCTGTGACGATTGCTTGGCCGTCTGCCCATGGAACAAATTCGCCCAAACCGCGCGCGAAACCAAATTGCACGTGCGCGACGCGTTGAAGCAATTGAGCCTGCTCGAATTGGCCTACCTCGATGATACCCATTTCCGGGCATTGTTTGCCAAAAACCCCGTCAAGCGCATTGGCGTCGACCGCTTCTTACGCAATGTCGCCATTGGCCTCGGCAATCGGGGAGCGGCCGAAGCTGTACCTGCCGCCCGTCATCTCAGCCAACATGAAAGCCCGCTGGTGCGCGGGGCTGGAATATGGGCCCTGAAACAATTGATGCCGCCTGAGGACTTTTCAGCTTTGGCAGAGACCAGTATGGCCTATGAGACCGACGCGCTGGTGCGCGCCGAATGGGAACAGCCACTTTGAACCTTGCTACTAGCCCCGCGCCACAGGTAAGCCCGCCGCCCAAGCCAAAGCCTCGCAAGGGCTTTTGGGGTCGCTTGGGGAAGTTCATGCTATTCCTCGCGTTGGCGCCGATCGTCTGGACCTTGCTCTACCGCTTCGTGCCCATCCCGGGGACAATCTTGATGGTGGAGCGTGCCTTTCAAGGCAAGGATGTGCGGCGCAATCCTGTCGCGCTCAACCAGATCAGCCCGCATTTGATCTACTCGGTCATTGCTTCCGAGGACGCGAAATTCTGTAGTCACAATGGCTTTGACTGGATTGCGATCCAAAAGGCAGTGAAGAGCAATGAGCGCGGCCGCAAGCTGCGCGGTGGCTCTACCATCAGCCAGCAGACCGCCAAAAATGTGTTCCTGTGGCCCGAACGTTCGTGGCTGCGCAAAGGCTTGGAGGCGGGCTTTACGGTTCTGATTGAAACCCTTTGGCCTAAGCAGCGCATCATGGAGGCCTATCTGAATGTAGCCGAGTTTGGCCCCGGTATCTTTGGGGCGGAAGCCGGCGCGCTCTATCATTTTGGTAAGCACGCCAAGGACCTCACGCCCATGCAGGCTGCCCGCCTCGCCGCCATTCTTCCGCTACCAGCGAAATGGAGCCCGACCAAGCCTTCCCGCCGCGTGGCGCGCAAGGCCAATGGGATCGTCAAAGGGGCGCGTATCGTGCGCGAAAGTGGCTTGGGTTCCTGCATCAAGATTGAAAAGAAGAAGAAAAAATCATGAAAGAGCAACGCGTGCTTCTTAAACGCATCGCCGAAGCCTTAGAGCGTTTAGCCCCAGCGCCCGCCCCCTTGCCGAGCCCCGACGGCCATGACGTGTTTGTCTGGCGCGGCGATCAGATGCGCTTGAGCCCTGTCGCGCAACCCCGCCGTGTCCCCTTGGCCTTGATCCAAGGGGTGGAGACACAAAAAGGCCGCCTCCTTCAGAATACCGAGCGCTTTGCCGCAGGCCATCCGGCCAACCACGCCATGCTATGGGGCGCGCGCGGCACGGGTAAGAGCGCTTTGGTGAAAGCCGTCCATCATCAGGTTTCCAAGCAGCATCCAGACCTCAAACTGGTCGAGATTGGCCGCACAGACCTCAGAAGCTTACCCGATCTGGCCGACCGTTTAAGTGAAGCAGGCTGGCGCGCCCTTGTTTTCATCGACGACCTTTCTTTTGAAGGGGCGGACGAGACGTATAAGGCGCTTAAAAGCGTGTTGGACGGTGGCGTTTCTGGCGCGATGGCCAATCTATTGGTCTATGTCACCTCCAACCGTCGCCATCTGATCAATCGCCCGGACGGCAATCAAGCGGAATTTCGCCCCGAAGAGACGGTGGAAGAACAAGTAGCCTTGCCAGAGCGTTTCGGCCTGTGGCTGGGCTTCCAAAGCTTGGATCAACCGACATGGCTTTCTATCGTGCGCGGCTATGCCGAGGCGTTAAATCTCGCCCCCGATGATCCAGAGCTAGAACGCACCGCTTTACAATGGGCCGCCCAACGTGGAGCGCGCTCTGGCCGCAGTGCGTGGCAATTCGTGATTGATCGTGCCGGGCAGCTGGGGCTGTCGATCGATCTGCAGGATTAGCTTTTTTGAGGTCATCCCCGCCGCAGCCTGAGCGGAGCGCGGGGCCCGGCAACGAATTTGTGGCACAAGGTCTGAGAGAGTTGGCGGGTGAAACACCCCTTCACCGCCTTCGGCGGATAACGACGCATGCGCCGAAACCCCGTAAACGGGGAAGCGGCAATGGCAGCAGTTGGGAGACGCCGCTTCCCCATTAATGGGGAAGCTGTCCTGAAGGGACTGAAGGGGTGTCAGCGCAAAGGCGTATTTCTACGCAAGACGAAAAGCTCAACAACACGCCGTAGCGCAAACCGCAAACTGGGAAACAGTCAAGACGCCCCACTCAAGTCGGATTGGCGCTGCTTGAGCCCAAAAATGGTACGGGATCGACCGGCTTGGTGGCGTGGCGAACCTGGAAATGCAGGCGGGGCGAGCGGGCGCGGCCGGTTTGGCCGACTTGGCCAATGACTTGCCCGCGCGTGACACTTTGGCCTTCACGGACAGTGACCGAATTGGCGAAGGCATAGGCGGTCATATAATCGTTGGAGTGACGGATCAGGACAAGCCAGCCATAGCCCGCCAATTGATTGCCAACATAGGCAACCGTACCCGAAGCGGCCGCCTTGAAAGGGGTGCCGGCCGGGGCTTCAATCTCAATTCCGTCCACCACGCGTAAGTCCGCTTTGGTGCCGAAAGTCTCCACCACGCGCCCGCGCACAGGCCAAGCGAAACTGGGCGAAGCTGCCAAGGACCCCGGTGTGGCTAGGGGTGGGGTGGATGGTGTCGTCTTGGGCTTTGGTACCTCTGGAAGAGGCCGTTTGGGTAGCGCTGGCGGGGTAACATTTGCGACAGGGCCAGCTTCAACATTTGGGCGCAATTGACCGGGCACGGCCCCACTGACTGGCCGGCCTGCTGCCAATTCTGTGGCCAGTAAGGCAACAAGATCTTGCGGCTCCAACCCCGTCAATTGATCGCGGACCAAAGCTGGCAAGATAACCTTCTGGCCCGGTAGTAATTTCACGGGCCGAGGAAAGCGGTTGAACAAAGCTAGCGACCGCTCGTCCACATTATAGCGCCGCGCAATTGCGGAGAAGCTTTCGTTGCGTCGGACAATATGTACTTTGAGGGGTGGCAGTTTCAGGACCTGACCCGGCGTTAGGGCAAAGGGTGCGCGCAGATCATTGACCTGGATCAGCCCGACCAATGGCGAGCGGGTGCGCTCTGCAATGGCATATAGAGTTTCGCCGCGCATCACCCGGGTCTCTGTCGGCGGATTTTGCGGATCAAAGTCTAGAGTACCCGGCGCGGGCTGAGCCGCCAATGGCGACAGGCCACTCAGGGCGAGGGTAGCAATGAGAATAAGGCTGACGGCGCGACGCATGGTCAAAGCTGTCGCACAACATGGTTAAGCAGGTGTTTCTGTGCCCTTCATTGCCTTAAGCCTCGCGGGCGACACCCGGCAATAGTGGCACAAAGCGGACATCCATCAGCGCTTCTTCTTCAAAGACGCCATCCTCACGTAGGCGATAGCGCAAAAGCTCCTGCACCGCCCCGGCCCCTACGGGGGCAACCAAGATCCCGCCCGGCGCCAATTGCGCGAGCAGTGCGTCTGGGCGAACCGGTGCCGCGCAGGTGAAGATGATGCGGTCAAACGGGCCTTGGTCTGGCCAGCCTAAGCCCCCATCGCTGCATTTGGAAACAATATTGGTAAGCTTGAGCGCCTCATGGCGGCTTTGGGCCAAGCGCAGCAAAGTGCGGTATCGCTCCAATGTAAAGACGCGGCGGGCAAGCTTAGATAGAATGGCGGTTTGATAGCCAGAGCCGGTTCCAATCTCCAAAACCTTTTCCCGCCCAGTGAGCTCTAGCGCGGCAGTCATAATGCCGACGACATAGGGCTGGCTGATGGTCTGGCCGCATTCAATCGGCAAAGCGGCATCTTCCCACGCCCGGCCTTCAAAGCCAGCTGACATGAAGACCTCCCGTGGAATGGTCTCGATAGCATTCAGGACCGAGGGGTCTGTCACCCCTGCCTTTCGCAAAGCGAGAACGATACGGGCGCGACCATCGTCTTGGCTCATGCTTTAAGTACCTCCCGCAGCGCGCCCAAGGCGCTATGTTCGGTCATGTCGATATGCAGGGGCGAGACCGAGATGCGGTTCTCGTAAATGGCCAATAGATCAGAGCCAGCTGGCGGCTTGGAAAGCTTACCCCGATAGCCAATCCAATAATAATCATTGCCGCGCAGATCGCTGCGGCGGTCGATCTGATGGATGCATTCATCACGGAAGCCCTGAAAGGTCGCCTCTTACCCCGTGACTTCTTCGGGTTCGCAATCGGGAAAATTGACGTTCATCACGACGCCGTCTGGCCAAGGGCTGGCTAAGAGCTTGCGCAAGACGTCTGCGCCATGCGCTTCGGCGGTGTGCCAAGGAATGGGTTGGCCAACCCGAAAATTGACCGCTTGGGATAAAGCAATTGAGGGAATGCCCATTTGCATGCCCTGTACGGCTGCCGCGACCGTGCCCGACACACTGGTATCTTCAGCCAGGTTTTGCCCGCGATTGACGCCAGACAGCACCAAGTCCGGGCGGCCGCCTTTTACCAATTCATCCACACCTAAGAGAACGCAATCGGTTGGCGTACCCGAACAGGCAAAGCGGCGCTCACCCACGGTCCGGACTCGAACGGGTTCGGTCAAGGTCAAAGCGCGTGAGGCGCCGGAGCGCTCCACCTCTGGCGCGACGACCCAGATGTCTGAACTGATGGCCTGGGCGATCCGCTCCAAGACAGCCAAGCCCGGCGCATGAATGCCATCGTCATTAGAAATCAAAATGCGCAAAAATTGTCCCCTGTCGAACCAGAATCATCGGTTCTGCCTGATTGGCTTTGGCACGGGGTATCACTTCACGGCCTGCTTCGCGAGCCTCTTATTCGGCGGCTTTCATCGCGCCTAGAACTGCCCCCGCGATCATGGCATTGGCCATTAGATGGGCGGAATCCATCAAAAGAAGCGCAAAGGGCTCGTTGCCATAGGCGTAATTGTACAGGCGCGCGGCAACCAGAAATAACAGGCCCACCATCACGCCGAGCCGCAGACCAGCCATCAAAGTCGTGATGCCGCGGTCCTTGATCAAAAGGCCCATGCCGATCGTGATCATCACGGGCATGATCGGGCTTAAGGCCATCCGCCATTGTTCGCCAGCCAGACTCTCCGCCGTATAGCCAGACAAGGCCATCCATTGCGCCGAAAACAACACACCATAGATGAGCGCGCCGACGATATAGATCAGCACAGAGGCAAGGATCAGCGGGATTAGCTTAAGACCAAAGATGCGCATGTTATTTTTCCCCCAGTTTTTTGATAAAATTTTATCGAGCCTAATACGGAAGCAGATTTGATGCAAAGGCAAAATGGGGCTGCCAGTTTCATAGAAATACCTTGAAAATTAAGGGAAAAACACTGCGGATGAGCAAATAGAAACTATACCTGACAATACCTGCATTTATTTTGAATTAGATATTTGTTTACCATACTTCTCAACGGAGCCTTTAGGACTCACTGGTAGCTTGGTCGGGTATTCAAAACGAATACGACTTGCTGAATGCAAGTGACAACCTAGTATGGATGAGGGCTACGAAATGCTCAGCGTAAACACGAATCAAGGCGCCATGGTCGCGCTGCAAACCTTGAACAAAACCAATTCCGATCTCGACAAGACTCAAAACGCGATTTCGACGGGTTTAAAGGTTGCCACCGCAAAAGATAACGGTGCCATCTGGGCCATTGCCAACAAGATGAGATCCGACGTCGGCGCTTATGACCGCGTCCGTGAATCGACCGACCGCGCAGCCTCTATCTTGGATACAGGTATTGCAGCAGGCGAAAGCATCATGGAACTCCTGAACGAAATGAAGGGCAAAGCCCTCGCCGGTTCTCAAGCAGGTCTGACCGCCTCCGCTCAAGCCGCTCTCGCCGCTGACTTTGCGCAATTGCGCGACCAAATCACCAGCATCATTGCTAACGCGGTATTTGATGGCGCGAACATGATCCAAGGTACGCCAAACAATGCTGTCGCTCTGGGCGACTCGGCTGGCGGCAACACGATTACGGTCAACGGTGCCAGCTTGGCCTTGGGCGGCGCAGTCGTCACCGTCACAGGTACTTCGGCTGTCGATAGTGCCGCTAACGCCACAACAGCCCTCGGCCTTGTCAACACCTCGATTACCAATCTGGGCACCCAATTGGCCACCTGGGGTGCTGGCGCAAAGCGCTTGGACGTGCACAAGACTTTCATTGGCAAACTTCAGGATGCTTTGAACAATGGCATCGGTGCGATTGCCGACGCCGACCTCGCCAAGGAAAGCGCAAAGCTGCAAGCTCTGCAAACCAAATCGCAGCTCGGCATTCAGGCATTGTCGATTGCAAACAGCTCTTCGCAATCAGCTTTGTCGCTGTTCCGCTAAAGATCATAAGAAGAAAAAAGTATCTTACAAATTGGCTCAAGCAGAGATGCTTGGGCCTTTTTTGCATTTTATTTTATGAATACCTCAGATTCTCGCCGAAACAATAAAATTGTATCTAGTTATTAGAAATATATTTCATCCCCGGTGTTACCATGACGTAGATCAAAAAGATCGGTGCATCTGAATGATGCATTTTAGTACGTACCGGAGGATCAAGAATGATCAGTGTAAATACCAATCAGGGTGCCATGGTAGCCCTGCAAACTCTGAACCGCACCAATGACCAAATGGACAAGACGCAAAACGCGATTGCCACGGGTTTGAAAGTCGCTTCAGCAAAAGACAATGGTGCTTTGTTCGCCATTGCCAACAAAATGCGTTCGGACGTGACAGCCTATGACCGCGTGCGGGAATCGGCCGATCGTGCAGCTTCCATCCTCGACACTGGCATCGCCGCTGGTGAAAGCATCATGGAACTGTTGAACGAAATGAAGGGCAAGGCTTTGGCCGGCACGCAGGCGGGTAACTCCACTTCTGCTCAGGCTGCTTTGGCTGCCGACTTCGTGCAATTGCGTGACCAGATCACCAGCGTGATCGCCAACGCTTCGTTCGACGGCGCAAACATGATTCAAGGTACACCCAATAGTGCGGTCTCCTTGGGTGATGCAGCCGGTGGTAACACCATCACCATCGCCGGTGCCAGCTTGGCTTTGGGCGGCACCACGGTGACCGTTGCAGCCGCGGCGGTCTTGACCGACAACACCACTTCTGGAACGGCACTTGGCCAAGTCAACGCGTCTATCACCAACTTGGGGACCCAATTGGCGACCTGGGGTGCTGGTGCAAAGCGCCTAGACGTTCACCGTACCTTCGTTGGCAAGCTGCAAGATGCTTTGAACAACGGGATCGGCGCCATCGTGGACGCCGACCTCGCCAAAGAAAGCGCCAAGCTGCAAGCCTTGCAAGTCAAGCAACAGCTGGGCGTGCAAGCTTTGTCGATTGCCAATGGTTCTTCGCAAACGGCGCTATCTTTGTTCCGCTAATCTTGAAGATACACCTAAAATAGAATGGGCTTGGACAGGTTTAGTCCAAGCCCTTTTTTATTTTATACTGCATTATTCGCACTATTCTTGAATATGTTTTTGCATTTACCAAGAGTTCGATAAAATTGTTCCTAATTGTAAAACCGAAAATCCGCCATCGATCCCTAATGTCTCCGCAAGTCTGAATGACTTTCATGCCTGAATGGCGTGATTTTAGTACCAGTAAGGAGATCAAGAATGATCAGCGTAAATACCAATCAAGGTGCCATGGTCGCTTTGCAGACCTTGAACCGCACCAATGACCAAATGGACAAGACGCAAAACGCGATTGCCACCGGCCTGAAAGTTGCTTCGGCTAAAGACAATGGTGCCTTGTTCGCCATTGCAAACAAAATGCGTTCGGACGTGACCGCTTATGACCGCGTGCGGGAATCAGCCGATCGTGCAGCCTCCATCCTCGACACCGGTATTGCTGCTGGCGAGAGCATCATGGAACTCTTGAACGAAATGAAGGGTAAGGCTTTGGCCGGTACCCAAGCTGGTAACTCGGCTTCGGCACAAGCGGCTCTCGCTGCTGACTTCGTGCAATTGCGCGACCAAATCACCAGCGTCGTCGCCAACGCGTCGTTCGATGGTGCCAACATGATTGCAGCCACCCCAAGCAGCGCCGTATCATTGGGCGACGCCGCTGGCGGTAACACCATCACCATCACCGGCATCAGCTTGGCTTTGGGCAGCACGACCATCAGCGTCGCCGGCACCAACGTCTTGACCGATAACACGACGTCGACCGCAGCACTGACCGCAACCAACAACTCCATCAACGCTTTGGGTACCCAATTGGCGACTTGGGGTGCTGGTGCGAAGCGCTTGGACGTTCACCGTACCTTCGTCGGCAAATTGCAAGACGCATTGAACAACGGGATCGGCGCGATTGTTGACGCTGACCTCGCCAAGGAAAGCGCCAAGCTGCAGGCTCTGCAAGTCAAGCAACAGCTTGGTGTGCAGGCTTTGTCGATTGCTAACGGTTCTTCGCAAACAGCGCTCTCGTTGTTCCGCTAAGATAAGAAGAAAATCAAAAAAGCAAATTGGGCCTGGATCACTTCGATCCAGGCCTTTTTTTAGGTAATTAACTGCGAAATCTCGATTCTATTTGGCGTTACCAAGAGTTCGATAAAATTGCTTCCATTTCCAGAACAGAAAATACGGGTCCGAGACTTATTCTCACGGGTAAGTCTGAATGACTTTCATGCCTGAATGGCGTGATTTTAGTACCAGTAAGGAGATCAAGAATGATCAGCGTAAATACCAATCAAGGCGCCATGGTAGCGCTTCAAACTTTGAACCGCACCAACAACGAGATGGACAAGACGCAAAACGCGATTGCCACCGGCCTCAAGGTCGCTTCAGCAAAAGACAATGGCGCTTTGTTCGCCATTGCCAACAAAATGCGTTCTGACGTCACGGCCTATGACCGTGTGCGTGAATCCGCAGACCGTGCAGCCTCCATTCTCGACACCGGCATCGCAGCTGGTGAAAGCATCATGGAACTCTTGAACGAAATGAAGGGCAAGGCCTTGGCCGGCACCCAAGTCGGTAACTCCACCTCAGCTCAGGCTGCGCTAGCTGCCGACTTCGCTCAATTGCGCGATCAAATCACCAGCATCGGCGCCAACGCGTCGTTTGACGGTGCCAATATGATTGCAGCTACTCCAAGCAACGCCGTTTCTTTGGGTGACGCCGCAGGTGGTAACACCATCACGATCTCCGGCATCAGCTTGGCATTGGGTAGTGCAACGATATCGGTAACAGGTACGAATGACGTTGCCTCAACCGCAAACGCCACGACTTCTCTGACGAACGTCAACGCCTCCATCACCGCTTTGGGTACGCAATTGGCGACTTGGGGTGCTGGCGCGAAGCGTTTGGACGTTCACCGTACCTTTATCGGGAAACTGCAAGACGCTTTGAACAACGGGATCGGGGCCATCGTGGATGCCGACCTCGCCAAGGAAAGCGCCAAGCTGCAAGCCTTGCAAGTCAAGCAACAGCTTGGTGTGCAAGCTCTCTCGATTGCTAATGGTTCTTCGCAAACAGCGCTCTCGTTGTTCCGCTAAGCCCAACAATAAAATTAAAATAGAATGGGCTTGGATTAATGCAATCCAAGCCCTTTTTTTATTCAGAATGCCTGCAAATAATACTAAGTTTCTTGCTGGTTATACTTTGATAGATAAAATTGTACCGATCTTCCAAAGCAAAAATACGCCCTTCCACGTTACATTTGTCTCGAGTCTGAAAGACTTTCGCGCCTGAACGGCACGAGACGCGTATGAGTTAGGAGATCAAGAATGATCAGTGTCAACACAAACCAAGGGGCCATGGTGGCCCTGCAGACTCTGAACCGAACCAATGACCAGATGGCCAAAACGCAAAATGCGATTGCCACCGGTCTGAAAGTCGCTTCAGCAAAAGACAATGGCGCGCTTTTCGCCATTGCCAATAAAATGCGCTCCGACGTTACGGCCTATGACCGGGTTCGTGAATCGGCCGATCGCGCAACAGCCATTCTCGACACCGGCATTGCTGCTGGCGAAAGCATCATGGAATTGTTGAACGAAATGAAGGGCAAGGCTTTGGCCGGCACCCAAGCTGGTAACTCTGCTTCAGCCCAATCCGCTTTGGACGCTGACTTTATCCAGTTGCGCAACCAAATCGTCAGCATCGTTGAAAACGCTTCTTTCGACGGCGCCAACATGATCCGGAACTTCCAAGCAAACGGCACCACGGCTAACACCGTCAACGACGCCATTTCTTTGGGCGACGCTGCAGGCGGTAACAACATCACCATCGCTGGTGCGGGTATGCAATTGCGCGCCACCACAGCTGCGGTCGCCGGTGGTGAAATCATGCGCTTTGGTCAAGACCAAACGATCTCGTCGACGGCCAACGCCACGACCGCGGTCGGCTTGGTCAATACCACGATTGATAACCTCGGGACCCGTTTGGCGACTTGGGGTGCTGGCGCGAAGCGTTTGGACGTTCACCGTACCTTTATCGGGAAACTGCAAGACGCATTGAACAACGGGATCGGGGCCATCGTGGATGCCGACCTCGCTAAAGAAAGCGCTAAACTGCAAGCTCTGCAGGTTAAGCAACAGCTGGGCGTTCAAGCTCTGTCGATTGCTAATGGTTCTTCGCAAACAGCCCTCTCGCTGTTCCGCTAAGTTCATTTTTGGAACCCAACTTTTCGGGCCCGGCCTTACCGCCGGGCCCTTTTTCTTCACAGATCACAAACGCGCAATAAGTCTTAATTTTATCTAAAATTTGGTCGATTGGGGAAACCTTCCCTTGATGGTCCTGTGTTACCCTAAAGATGGGTCATTATGACTTAGGTACTTTAGTAGATGTGCCTGGTACACAAGAACTGGAGGGGACCGGTGGCGACATCGGCCTAGGATCGGATGAACATCGAGACGAAGAATATCTCGCTGACACAAACCGCACCAATTGCTCCCATACGTCCGGGGCAGGAGGCGGTTGTGGTGCAACCAGCGTCCAAAAATATCAGAAATCAGCAAACCGATGACCGTGCGCCGTCCAATGACTATAAGCGCCCGGTAGGCCAAGAGACCAAGTCTGCCCCGGTTGAGTCCGTGCAGGATGAGCTCGACGCTGAGCAACGCGTTGCCATGGTTGAAAAGATCATGGGAACCAACAAATCTTTAGTCATTGAGAAAAACAAGGATTCCCAAGGCTTCATCTATAAATCGGTGGATCGGGTGACTGGTGAAGTCACGCGGATTTGGCCAATTGAAGACTTGGCGAACACCCTGACCTCGCTGGCTGATGAGGAAGAGCGCGCCACCATGCGGGGCGTGATGATTGACGCAAGAGCTTAATACGGCCTGCGTTCCAAAGCTGATTCCGCGACCGTAAAAGTCGCGCTTACCCACCAAAATTGGGATTTTGGTGGCGTTTACCATTGGTTATCCAAATCAAATCACATCTGACACCCTCTTTCTCATTCATCCGAGGGGGCTTGATTTGGCATCGACTGTTAACACCAATTTGGCAGCTTTAGGCGCCGTCCAATCCTTTAACACCGTCAATCGCGGCGTTGAACAGGTGCAAAATCGGATCTCGACCGGACTGAAAGCAAGCGGCGCTCGCGACGGGGCCGCCACCTTTGGCATTGCCCAGCAGCAGCGGGCCGAGGCCAGTAGCTTAGAGGCCGTGACCACCAGCCTTAACCGCGCTGTCAGCATCGCCGATGTCGCGCTCGCAGCTGGGTCTGCTTTGTCGGATGTCCTCACCCAAATGCGCGAAAAGGCCGTCGCTGCCTCGGACACGTCGATCACCGACATGAGTCGCGCGATTCACAATGCTGACTTCATCGCGCTCCGCGATCAGATTGCGGGCATCATTGCCAATGCCTCATTTGACGGCCAAAATCTTCTGGCTGGACCAGCTGCCAGCAGCCTCTCCTTCTTGGCCAGCACCAATGGATCCGTTAGCCTCGACTTGCCGGTCCTAGACTTGAGGCTGCCGGCGAGCCCCGGTGCCATCGCCAGCCCAGCCGCCGCTATGTATCTGGGTAGCGGCACCGCCCTGTCCAGCGCGGCCAATAGCGTGGATGCCGCGGCGCGGGTCAGTGCCAGCCTCGACTATCTCAACACCGAACTTTCGCGTCTGGGTGCAGCCAGTAAAAAGTTTGAGAACCAGATCGTCTATTTTTCAAAGCTAAAGGACAGCTTCACCGCCGGGATCGGCCAAATGGTTGATGCCGATTTGGCATACGAAAGCGCCCAATTACAAGCTCTTCAAACCCGCCAGCAATTGTCTGTTCAAGCCATGTCGCTGGCCAATCAAGCGCCCCGCGCGATTTTGAATCTCTTGCGGGATAGCTAAATCAGCGATACTCTCGGCCATTCTCAGCAGCCAAAATCGTGTGTGGTTGCGACAGGAAAGGAAAGTCTGATGCTGATTTCCCTAGCGATGCTCTTGGCCGCGAGCCTTGGCCCTACCACCGAACCAACCCCTATGGCCAAACCGGCTGTCGTTGATCCCTATGCCGGGCGTCCCAGTGCACGGATCCTATCGTCGCGAAATGTCCGCAACTTTGTTGTGCGGCGCGAAGAAGCCAATGATCGGGTTGTCTATCTCGAAACATCGCGCAATGTCTGGTTTCGCGGCGAGATGATCTGCCGAGGTGCCGGCGACCCACGCGATGCCCATTCACTTGAACCCGTCAGCCACTCCATAGGGATCGACGACAATACGACTTTGGTTTTCAGAGAATTATCGTCGCAAACCTCCGTCTGCACCTTGGTCAGTCTGGTTAGCCTGACAGAAGCGGAAGCGTTGGATCTAAAATTGATCCGCCCGCCTAAGGCGAAGAAGGGCTAAAGCTCTTTCACCTAAGGCCTAAGTCGGGTTATGGAAGCTGCATGAAGAATCACTCTGTTAGTCTCCTGATCGCCTCCACCCTTGTCTTTGCCGCGTCCTGTGCGCCGGCAGCTAAAACGCAAGCCCCTGTAGCTGCAACGGCACAGACCATTAAGGTCACCGAAATTGCCAGCGGGCTGGGATTCCCGTGGGGGGCAGCCATCCTGCCAGATGGCTCCATTCTGGTAACTGAGCGTGATGGTCGTTTGCGAATTATCCGCGACGGAAAATTGGTTGAAGCCCCGATCACGGGTGTACCCGCCGTGTTGAACGATGGCCAAGGCGGCTTGTTTGATGTGGCACTGCACCCAGACTTTGCGACCAATGGCTTGGTCTATTTGTCCTTTGCCAAGGGCACGAAATCGTCCAACCACACGGCAGTTGTGCGCGGCAAGTTTGATGGCAAGGCGCTGACCAATGTCGAGCCGGTATTTGACGCTGTGCCAGAGCGTGAAACCCAAGCCCATTTCGGCGGCCGTTTGCTTTTTATGCCCGACAAAACCCTCATCGTGACATTGGGCGATGGCTATAAATATCGCGATAAGGCGCAAGATCTGTCGAGCGATCTGGGCAAAATCGTCCGCATTACCGATACGGGCGCGCCTGCCCCCGGCAATCCGTTTGAAGGGCAATCAGGCAAGCGGCCTGAAATCTATTCTTATGGCCATCGCAATGTGCAGGGTATCGCGCGTGACCCCGCCAGCGGCACACTTTATGCCCACGAACATGGTCCAAAGGGCGGCGATGAGGTCAATGTTATCCAACCCGGCAAGAATTACGGCTGGCCTGTGATTACTTATGGCGTCGATTATTCCGGTGCGCCGATCAGCATGGAGAATAAGCGCGACGGGATGGAGCAACCGCTCGTCTATTGGGTCCCCTCCATCGCGCCTTCCAGCATGGTTTTTTATACAGGTAGCCTGTTCCCACAGTGGAAGGGTGATCTTCTGGTGACCGCCTTAGCCGGTCAACAAATTCGCCGGGTGGACCTTGAGAATGGTGCCGTAAAGGCTCAAGAAACCCTACTGACCGAGCGGGAAGAGCGCTATCGCGCCATCATCCAAGCGCCCGACGGTAGCTTAATCGCGCTGACCGATGACCCCGAAGGCAAAGTGCTGCGCCTTACCCCGAATTGATCATGAGCTCGATTGCCACCCAAGAAGTTCTGGCCTTTGCCCATGAGCTTGCCGACATCGCACGTGCGGCCATCCTGCCCTATTTCCGGGCTGAGGCCGCGATTGAGAATAAGGCAGAGACGGGCTTTGATCCTGTCACGGCGGCCGACAAAGCCGCTGAAGAGGCGATGCGTGCCAAAATCCGCGCCGACCGCCCGCACGATAGCATTGTCGGGGAAGAGTTCGACGATCATGACGGCAGCTCTGGCTGGACTTGGGTGCTTGACCCCATCGACGGCACGCGTGCCTTCATCGCTGGTACCACGACCTGGGGCGTACTGATTGGTGCGCGCTATGAGGATAAGCCGCTGGTTGGCATCATGGACCAACCCTTTGCCGATGAGCGTTGGGCCGCCAATCCAGATCGCGGCTTCTGGTCACGCGGCCGGGCGCGTCAGCCCCTGATGACCCGCAAGAATGTGGCGCTTGATCAAGCACTCTTAGCGACCACGGACCCGTTCCTGTTTCAAGGTCAGCAACATGAAGCCTTTTTGGCTTTGCGCGCTGCGACCCGCCTCACCCGCTATGGCCTCGACTGCACGGCCTATGCGCTGTTGGCGCATGGTCATATTGATCTGGTGGTCGAGCCTGGCTTGAAGGATGTGGACATTGCCGCCCTCATCCCGATTATTGAAGCTGCAGGCGGCGTGGTCACCGATTGGCAAGGCCGCCACCACCCCAAGGGCGGCGACATTATTGCGGCAGGTTGCCCCGCCCTGCATGCCAAGGCACTGGCTTTTGTGGCGGGGAAGTAAAGTTTACCCCGCCCCTTAAGTTTTGACTTTATTCTGCCAGTCGACAATCACAGAATCGAGGACGTCGAGGGGCAGTGGCCCCGGTAGCAGGACTTGATCGTGGAAAGCCTTGATGTCGAACTTGTCGGCCAGCTTGGTTTTGGCATCCGTGCGCAAGCGGATCAGATTGGTCTTGCCAACCATATAGCTGCAGGCTTGGCCCGGCCAAACGCAATAGCGCTCAACTTCCGTGACGATGCTATCGCGCGTGTCGCCTGTAGCTTCCAGCATATAGTCAACGGCCTGTTCTTTGGTCCATTTCTTGGCATGCAGGCCCGTGTCCACCACGAGGCGGGCGGCCCGGAAGGCGGCGGACTGGGCATAACCCAAACGGCCCGCAATATCATTCTCATAGAGGCCCATCTCATCGGCCAATTGCTCCGCATAGAGCGCCCAGCCTTCGCCATAAGCCCCAAACCACAACATTTTAGAACGCAAGAACGGCAGGCCTTGGGCTTCCTGTGCGAGTGAGATCTGCAAATGGTGGCCAGGTTGAGCTTCGTGATAGGTCAAAGTCGGCAAAGACCATTTCGGCCAGGCCGCCGTGTCGCGCAGATTGATGTAATAGGCCCCGGGACGTGACCCGTCTGGTGCTGGCGATTGATAATAGCCGCCGGGCGCACCAGCTTCTGTATAGGCTGGCACACGCTTTACTTCGCAATCGGCTTTGGCCAGCGTCGCAAACATCTCTGGGAGACGGCCTTTGAGGACCGCCATCTGCTTGTTCAGATCAGCCAGCAATTGCTCTTTGCCAGCATCATTATTGGGATAAAGATATTTGGGGTCCTTCGACAAAGCACTCATCCGCTCGGCCACACTGCCTTGGGTCATGCCCAGCTTCTTCAAGCCCTCATCCATTTGCGAGCCGAACGAGCGCACCAGATCGCGGCCCAATTCATGGATTTCGTCGGGCGACATTTTAGTCGTCGTCCAATAGCCCGTTGCAGCTTGATAATAGGCGTCACCTTGAGGCAGTTTCCAAACCCCAGCATCGGCAGTCGATTTGGCCCGCAATTCTTCCATCAGGGCAATTTGGGCCTGATAGGCGAGGAAGACCTTCTCGCTCACCAATTTGGTGGCTGCTGCCCCCAATTGATCAGCAGCCAAGCCGGATTCCTTGGCCTTACGAACCAAGCCCGACACCAAGACAGTCTCAGCCACCGGGATTTTCAGAAAGCTGCGCAATTGGCCTAGGGCGCGATCAATGATGAAGTTTGGCGGGATAACGCCCTTTGCGGCATCGGCTTTGACGCGCTCGACCTCATGGCCCATCTGACCGGCAAAGCCCTCAACCCGAGAGAGCCAAGCATCCGCATCATCCTTGGTCTTCACCACATGCTGGCTTTCTAAGAAGTCTGGCATGCCCACATAGCTGCCGGTCAATTGCGACAGGATGTAGGGGTTGGGCGAGCCATAGCCTGCTGTGCCATAGCCCATAGGTGCAGCGGCAGCGGCATAGCGGGTGGACGACAAGACAACCGCATGGGTGATCTTGTCAGTCGGGTTCAGGCTATCTGGCTTGATCGCCTCAAGATCTTTGATCCAGCCAGCCACCCATTGATTGCGGGCAGCTTCTGCGGCGGCCGACATATCCGACACCCGCCCCTTATAGGGCCCGCCAGCCAAGGCTTCTGGCACGGTCAGGCTGGTCGCATATTCGGGCGAGTCTTTCAGCATGGCCGTGGTGATGGAATCGATCACCGCTTTGAGGTTTGGATTGGCAGCACTTTTATCCGCACAGCCCCACAAAAAGGCCGTCGCCCCAATCGCCCCCGTGCCCAACAGGGCACCCCGCCGCGTTAGCATCATATCGCTCACCCTTTTAGTTGACTTTGTCCTCAGCCTGCGAGGACGCACTTGCCATTCTTGATTACGACGACGTCGCGCGATTTTACCCGCGCTTCAAACGACACCACATTGCCATCGCGCCACATCTGCACACTCACCGTTTCACCGGGGAAAACAGGCGAGGAGAAGCGCACATCATGGCTCAAAATCAGACTGGGGTCGTTACCGCAATAGGCCGACAATACAGCCCGGCAGGTTAGGCCATAAGTGCACAAACCATGCAGGATCGGACGGGGAAAGCCGACCATTTTTGCAAAGTCTGGGTCGGCATGCAGGGGGTTCCGATCGCCCGACAAACGGTAGATCAAGGCCTGATCGGGGCTGGTTGGAATATCAACTTCCATATCTGGCGCGCGATCTGGAATAGGATGGGATTCTGGGCCACCTTCGCTCGGCCCACCAAAGCCGCCATCGGCGCGGGCAAAGATCGACGAGGTCAGCGTGCAGAGTGGGCTATTGTCCTTTTTGTCGCGAATGACCGTCTCGCTGATCAGGACCGCAC
The DNA here is from genome assembly GCF_049239865.1 of Aquidulcibacter sp. NCBI lineage: Bacteria > Pseudomonadati > Pseudomonadota > Alphaproteobacteria > Caulobacterales > Caulobacteraceae > Aquidulcibacter > Aquidulcibacter sp. Next base: position 13,400 of record NZ_JBMLTR010000008.1, on the reverse strand, counting down.
CTTTGCCAGCGCCTTTATCGAGACACTCCACAAAGCGGCTATCAGCCAAAATCGTTGCAGCAACCGGCAAAGGCTTGTGCATGGTCAAGCGTTGTTCGCCATGCACGACCATCGCATAATTAATGCCGCTATCGCCAACCCGACCTGCGCCCCAGGCAATCACGGTCGCCATGGTGGGAATGGTTTTTAAGCCATTTTCATAGACAAAAGGTAGCTCCCCTTTGTCCATCGGGTCCGCACCCATGCCGATGCCCAAGGCATAGAGCATGGTCTGGGTGTCGCCATAGGAAAATTCTTGGTCCTTGGATGTCAAAGACATCACGTGCTCATAATTGATCGCCATGGGTGCTCCTCCAGCTGTGCCTATATTCATTTGGCTTTTCAGCAGTGTGACAGAATAAATCAGCCGGACGCAAGGGGGCGCGCGTGGCCCCACTGCCTTAAGTCAGCACGCCGTTAGGCCTCAAGCAGCCACTCCGGGATCGTGTTCAGCCACCCAATGGCCGGGTGCTACTTCCATCAATTGCGGGCGATATTGTGGGCCATTGCCCTCAACCAATTTCGACTTCATGAATCGCAATTGGGCGCGCGGGTCCATCGGCGACGGCAAGTCGCCTTCCAAGCGGATGCGGGGCCGCGCTTTCTCCAACTCTGGGTCTGGGATAGGGGCCGCCGAGATCAAGGCCTGGGTATAGGGGTGGCGCGGGTTGAGATAGATGGAGTTGCGGTCCGCAGTTTCCACCACACGGCCCAGATACATCACCATGATCCGGTGACTGACTTCGCGCACCACAGCCAAGTCATGGCTGATGAACAACATGGCGAGGCCAAACTCGCGTTGCAAATCCAGCAAAAGATCAATGATTTGCGCGCGAATGGATACATCGAGTGCGGAGACCGCTTCATCGCATACCACAAACTTCGGACGCAGGATCATGGCACGCGCAATGCCGACACGTTGGTTCTGACCGCCCGAGAATTCATGCGGATAGCGATTGATCCAGTCTGGGTCGAGGCCAACCCGATTCATCATGTCCTTGACCATGGCGTCGCGCTCTTGCTTGCCAATGCCGGGCTTATGGACTTCCAACGGCTCAGCAATCGACGCCCCGATCGTCATGCGCGGATCAAGACTGGCCAGCGGGTCTTGGAACACGATGGTCAAGTCCTTGCGCGAGGCGCGTAAGTCATATCGCGAGGTTTCGGTCACGCCCTTACCGAGCCAAACCACTTCGCCAGCCGTTGTCGGCACCAAGCGCAAGACGCCGCGCGCCAAGGTGGATTTGCCACAACCCGACTCCCCGACCACCCCGACAGTTTCACCAGCACGGATGACCAGATCGACCCCGTCCACCGCGCGCAAGGGCATGGACTTGGGGAACAGACCGCCCGAGACTTTGACAGGGAAATGGATTTGTAGGTTCTTGGCTTCTACCAGAATTGGATCGCTATCCTTTGGGGGATCTGCCAATGGCACGCCCTTGCGCTCAGGCCGATCCAAGCGCGGAACCGCGGCCAACAGCTTTTGGGTATAGGCATCTTTTGGAGCTGAAAAGATTTGGTGCACGTCGCCGGTCTCAACATAGAGACCCTTATTCATCACCTGAACCTTATCGGCCAAGCGCGCCACAACGCCCATATCATGGGTGACGAGGGCAATCGCCGCACCAGTATCGCGCTTCAGCTCATCCATCAGCTCCAGAACTTGGGCCTGCACCGTCACATCAAGCGCCGTGGTGGGCTCATCGGCAATCAGAAGTGCTGGTTCGCACAGCATGGAAATCGCAATCATCACGCGCTGGCGCATGCCACCCGACAATTCGTGCGGATATTGGCTGAGACGACGGGCGGCTTCTGGAATGCGAACGCGTTCCAGCCAATCCACACAGCGCTTGGTAGCCGCCTCACCTTGCATATTCATATGCAGCTTCAGCACTTCATACATTTGCTCCCCCACTTTCATGTGTGGGGTCAAAGAGGTTAGCGGGTCCTGGAAAATCATCGCCATTTGCTTGCCGCGAATGGCATTCAGCTCAGTGGGTTTTAGGCCAATCAATTCCTGGCCTTTGAATTTGATCGAGCCTGTCGCCACGCCATTGGTCGCTAACAGCCCCATGGTCGCCATAAAGGTCTGGCTTTTTCCGGACCCCGATTCCCCAACCACGGCGACGCATTCACCGGGCAAAATATCCAGATCGATTCCCTTCACCGCACGCACGGAACCATCAGGCGTCGAGAACGTCACGGAGAGGTCACGGACGGACAAAATCGGGCTGGACATAGAGGCGAGGTTCCTTGAAGAAACAATTTCGAAACTACGACTTAGCTTTGCATTTCCCTGCGGTCTATGTGTTCAAGCACATGTGACCACATTGCGGCGCACGCGCGGTGCCAATAAGGTTGCGAAAAAGTCCTCTTGCTCAGGAAACAGACAATGGCCAGCCTTCCTTATTTGACCGATACCCGCTTTGACCATGGTGCTGTCAGCCAGACTGGCAAAGCGCTGCAGAGTTTGGGGGCAAGCCGCCCGCTGATTGTGACCGACCGCGGCATTGTCGCAGCGGGCCTGCTGCAAACCGTGCTGGACGCGCTTGGCGCGCCGCCTGCGGCTGTGTTTGACGAGACGCCGGGCAATCCAACAGAAGCCGCCACTTTGGCCGCCACCGCGCTCTATAGGGAAGCTGGCGCAGATTCGATCATTGCTTTAGGCGGCGGGTCGTCCATGGATTTGGCCAAGGGCGTCGGGCTGTTGGTTAGTGGCGAAGGCCCCTTGGCGCGCTTTGGTGCAGCCCAGCGCGGCTCGCGCCTGATCGGGAAAATCCCGCCGCTGATCGCGATCCCGACCACCTCTGGCACCGGCTCTGAAGTCTCGATCGGTGCGGTGATCGTGCTTGAGTCTGGCATCAAGGAACTCTTTGTCTCCAAGCATTTGATCCCAGCCATCGCCATCTGCGATCCTGACATGACTTTGGGCCTGCCCGCAGGCCTCACGGCAGCGACCGGCATGGATGCGGTGACCCATTGTATTGAGAGCATCATGTCGCCCGCCATCAATCCACCTGGTGACGCGATTGCCGCCGACGGGATCGTGCGCGCGGTCCGCGATGGCATGCTGGCGCGTGCCGTCAAAGATGGCTCTGACAAAGAAGCGCGTTGGCACATGATGATGGCCTCGACCGAAGGTGCTTTGGCCTTTGTGAAGGGCTTGGGCAGTGTTCACGCCCTCTCCCATGCCGCCGGTCGCCTCAAAAGCCCCAGCCTGCACCATGGCACGCTCAACGCCATCTTCTTGCCCCATGTGATGCGCTTTAACGCCGGCGTGCGCCCAGATGCAGAGGCACGTATCCGCGACGCGATGGGGCTTAAGGCCCATGAAGACTTGGCGGACGCTTTGGCCAGCCTCAATCAAGCCTTGGGTATTCCAGCCAATCTCTCGATCTTGGGCCTATCCAATGATCATGCTGACGGCATTGTCGCCAATGCCTTGGTCGACATCGCCCACTTGTCTAACCCCAGAAAGGCCAGCGAAGCCGATTATCACGCTTTGTTTGCCGCTGCCCTCGTAGGCTAACGAAAGAGACCTAGAAAATGGAAGCCATTTGGCTCTCGACCCTGATTGTCGCCATCGCCGAGATCGGGGATAAAACCCAATTGCTCGCCATCGTTTTGGCCTGCAAATTCAATAAGCCCATCCCAATCATTGCAGGGATATTTGTGGCAACCTTGGTCAATCACGCCTTGGCGGCCAGTGTCGGTTTTGGCGTCGCGCAACTGATCTCAGGCAAGTGGTTTCAAGTCGGCGTCGGTGTCGCCTTTATTGCGATGGCTGCTTGGGCGCTGATCCCGGATAAAGAGGACGAAGATGCGGGGGCCAAATCGCATGGCAGCGTGTTTGTCACCACCGTCATCGCTTTCTTCCTGGTGGAGATGGGCGACAAGACCCAAATCGCCACCTCGCTGCTGGCAGCACGGTTTGAAAACATCACTTTGGTGACCATCGGCACCACGCTGGGCATGATGCTCGCCAATGTGCCTGCCGTTTATCTGGGCCAAGCGGCAACCAAAGTCGTGCCCCTGAATGTCGTGCGCATGATTGCATCAGGCATTTTTGCCGCGATTGGCGTGTGGGTTGTGGTGGCGGCGCTGACGGCCTAGGGCGCAAGCAGTTCTGGAGCTAAACGAGCTAAGAGGTCTCGTGACATTGCGGAATACTCTTTTTCTGGCCTAATTGCTTCAACAAGGAGAGTGTCAAGTTCGAGTGTTGGACTGCCATTATCCATCTTGGCCATTCGTTCAATGATCAATGCCCGGACAAGAACCCAGCGTTCGCGGCGAGATTCCGATAAGTCAGGTCGGTTCAAGCCCAGAATGTCGATTGTCGCGGCTCCCTTCTCTGACGCACCTCGAGCTACCGCCAGCTCTTCACGAAATTCTATGTGAGCCAATGGGTTGTCCAGCATCGGATCAACAAGCAACGCATCTTCCGCCAAAAGGTCATCAGCCGGCCCAGTAGCACGCACGCCGTTTGGACCTAGTGGAAAGAGGTTTTTCTTGAGCTGTTGATTGCATATCTGGCAGCTAACCGAATAATTGTTCCAAGAGTAAGCTAGCCACCAATAACCTGGCTGGATAAGCGGTTCATTTCGTTTGGAATGATAGCCTGCTTTTGGCCGGAAATGCTCAACGTCCCCATAAGAGATATGCGAGACTCTGCTTTCGCAGAAGGCACATTTTTTGTGTTGTGCTGCCATGAGGGCGGGCTTGGCTGAAGCCCAAACGGAACTGTCAAAGACAGGTTTTTGTTGCCCGCCCCGCAATGCTGGACTGGCGGCAAATGCTTGCTCCAACTCTTCGCGTTTTCGTCGCGCTTTGCCGTTGACGCGTGTGAAGGTCGGAGGCTCAGGTGGACGGGTTAGACGGATCATAAACTTAGCTCGCGGATTTGAGCTCATCGGATGCTAAAGCTAACGCACGCTTGGCCCTTGCTTCCCAGTCCTGATCTTCAGTTGGCAAACTCATTGCAACATCATTCAACGCATTGAGGCGAGCTTGTTCCGGCTTTGAAAGTTTGTCCTTCTTCAGAAGATCACTTCGTTCTTGAAGGCTCTTCGCAAACGACGGTGGACGCGAACTCTCAAGCCCAAAAAGATCGCTTGTCAGAACTTGATCGATCCGCCAGCCCTGTATCGCCTCAACATCATTGCGGATCCGCACTCGTGACTTGTCATCTTCATAGCGCTCTAGAAGTACCAGATTGGCTTCTTCAGCCGCTTGCACAACCAACGGCGAGTGGGCGGTCACGATGAATTGGGTTGCTGGAAAGACTTCGGAGAGTTGGCTGATAACTTCCCGCTGCCATTTGGGATGCATGTGAAGATCAAGCTCATCAATCAAGCAAATGCCGGGTTCCTTCAGCGGCGCTTCGGAGTCGGGATACCAATCAATCAATCGACTGGCGTAATCAGCGGCAAAAGCAGCAAACACCTGATAGCCCCAGGACATATCGTCAAGTGTTATCCAGCCGTCTTGGGTCTTGAATTCGACGACAGCCTTGTCGTTCTCTGCGAAAACAGTGCGCAAATCAGAAACATCCGGCAACACGCCATTGGTCAATGCATCGCGGTACATTTGAAAGCGCGACGGACCCTTTATCTGTTCTTTGATCTCCCGAAATTCCAAACGAGAGAGGATTTCACTTGGATTTCGAACCACGGCGCTACGATCAAATAATGTTCCTTGAGGCCATAAATCGTCCGCAGAAAGATCATTCCAATTTCTACCCGCGCCATAGGCCGCTATCGGCAGGACCTGAGACGGGGAAATGGTAGCCGTTAGAAAATGCCCGCTCTCAGTCGCAAATCTAATGCGTGCACTTAGCTTTGCATCACTCTGACTAGTTCGATAAGAAAACAGACAGGTGTCCAGCTTTTGACGTTTGAAACGACCCCAAACTATTCCAATATAGGAAACTTCAGGCTCAAACTGCGTCCTCAGAAGGGCCAAAGCCCTCAAAAGCGTCGTTTTGCCAACCCCATTTGCGCCAAGAATAACCGTCCAGCGGGCGGGCTGTGCCTCGTTGTCGGGCTCAGCCAAAGACAATGACTCGGGGGGGTCACCAAAGCAGCGCACATTGCGCACCGACATGTGAGTAAAATAGCCCTTTTTGGAATCCAATTTCCTCATCACTTCTGCCCTCGCTTGGATAGTTGATACTATAACATAGCAACACCAAAATACGATAAGTGCATGAACAAAAAAGGCGACCCACGCGGGTCGCCTTTTTCAAACTCTGCGATGTTGAAACGCTTAGGCGTTGCCAGCAACGACTTCTGGCGGTGCATTGCGCAGGGTGCGTTGGATCAGCTTCTGCCAGTGCAGCAAGGACACCAGATGGGCATAGATCGCGCCCAAGCAGCCCTTTTGCTTCAGTTCCAGCAGTTTCGCGGCTGGCAGAGCATTCAGCTTTTCTTCTGACACGCCGATATAATCAGCAACCTTCACAGGCTCACCTTGGCTGCCATCGGCATTGGTTGGCGTGAAAGTGACGCTTTTTTCTTCCAGAATGTCCATCGAATTGATGACTTCCATGAACTCTTCGGTCGCGCGACGCTGACGCTCAAAGTCTTGCAGGAATTCCATCGCATTGGTGGTGTAAGCGGTGGGTTGGCCATTTTCGAACAAGGGCAGATCTGGGTTTTCACCGATCATTTCTGCTTGAGTGTCGATGCAGACGACGAAGTTGTCGCCTTGCTGGTCGGCTGCGAACACGAACGGATAGCGGCGGATGAAGGCTGGGATATAGCCATCCAATTCCCAATTGCCGGTTGCGTCGACATAAAGGTTTTCACCCGAACGTGCCGACAACACAGCCAGAGGGGTCTTGCGGTCTGGGGCAAAGATGATGGGCAGCGAAGTAGCCGCCATGCCGAACTCTTGCACCGTCAGAGGAACCACATGGGTGGTCTCGACAAAGCCGAACGGGCGTTCGATATTTTTGAGGCCCAGTTTGTTGTGGGCTTCCAAAGACAAAGGCTCTGGATTTTTGTACAAAAGGACGTTGCCGGTAAGGGCAGGCGCGCCGGTTTGGGCGTCAGACATGGTGAGAAACTCCGTTAGGTCGCGGGCTTCTAGCGGTTTCTAAGCAAAAGGCCAACCTTGCTCTGCAATTGGCTCCTGACGCACAGGGGTGACAGCGGCGGCAAGTGGTTTAGGGTGGAGATCAAGATCAGCGAAATCGTGATTAGGAGCCCTATATGTCCCGTCCAAACAAGATATTCATAGGGCTCGTCGGTTTTGCACTGACAGCTGGTGTTGCGACTTGGCGCAGCCCCGCACAGGCGCAGGAGAACGTGCCAACACCCAAGGCTATGTCCGCGTTTCGGGTGTGCTTAGCGGCAGACAAAGCCGGCGTCGATTGTGGCCAAGCCGTTTATGATGCTTGCCAAGCCGCACACGAGCAGCCCGACACCACATTGTCGATCACCGAATGCAGCATGGTGACGCATAAGGCTTGGGATGTGATCTTAAACGAGCGCTATCGCGCCTTGATCGCAAGCTCTCCACCCAAGCTGAAGCTTAAGCTACAGAAGGCGCAACGGGCTTGGATTGTCAGCCGCGATGCCGATTGTGACGCCGTCTATGAAAACTGGATCGGCGGCACGATACGCGGCCCAATGTATGCCGGTTGCATGGTCGAAAAGACTTCAGAACGGGCGAAGTGGCTGAAAGAGATGCGCGAGGACTAAAGTCACTCTACTTCCGTGCGGCGTCAGACACTTTGCGGATCGCCTCAAACTCATCACCCTTGGTCCATTGCGGCCACGTCGCGGCGTTCGCAACTTCCAGCATGAGGCTGCGGGTTGCCGTCAAATCCATCAAAGCGCCTGCAAAATCAAAGGCCGGATCATATTCATCCTGCGGCTTATGATAGCGCTGGTCGAACCATTCTTTCGTCGCCGCTTGGCCCGCTTCAACCCCACCTTTGACCAAAGTCGTGCCGGTTGACGGGAACATGGCGGGCACGCCTGCGCGCGCGAATGGGAAGTGGTCTGAACGGTAGAAGAGGCCAAATTGTGGATTGCGGTCTGGCGTATAGGTCCGACCTTGTGCCGCCAAAATAGCTTTCATGCTGGTATCAAGGCTGGTCTTGCCAGCGCCCGGAAACTCCATCTCAGTTGTCGCGCCGCGATGGGCCAGCATGTCGAGCGTGAAGGCCGCAGCGGTCTTCTCCAGTGGGAAGCGCGGATTATTGACATAATAGTCCGAGCCCAACAGCCCCTGCTCTTCTGCCGCCCACGAGGCAAACACGATGGAGCGCGCCGGACGTGGCCCTTGCGCGATGGTGCGCGCGATCTCCAGCATGCCGGCCATGCCCGAAGCATTGTCCATCGCGCCATTATAGATTTTGTCGCCATTGATGGGCTCACGAATGCCCAAATGGTCGTGATGAGCACCGATCAAAACCGTCTCATTCGGACGGCTCGCCCCCTTGAGAACACCAACGACATTGCGCGTCGCCACCGATTCCCGCGTGACGCCGATATCGATGGTCGCGGTTTGGTTGAGGGGTACAGGCCTGAAACCCGGTGTGCGGGCGGCCTTCTTCAACGCTTCAAAATCAAGGCCTGACTTGCGGAAGAGTTCCACCGCGACATCGCGCTGCATCCAGCCTTCAATCGCGGCCAAATTGGCCCCACCATCGGGGCGGACAAAGTCAAAGCGCGTGCCATTGGAATTGCGCACCACGCCCCAACCGTAAGCCGCTGGTGCATCCTCATGAATGATTAGGACGCCAGCCGCACCGGCTTTTGCGGCCGCTTCAAACTTATACGGCCAGCGGCCATACCATTGCATGGCCTTGCCTCCGAACATGCCTGCGACCGCATCGCCGGGCACGGCCTCAAAGTCAGGATCATTGATCAAAACGAGGGCAATCTTGCCTTCCCAATTCACGCCTGCAAAGTCATCCCAATTCTTCTCCAGCGCTTTCACGCCATAGCCCGCGAAGACCAAAGGCGCGTCGACCAAATTGTAAGAGCTGCCATCAGCCTTGCGGCTGATCATCATGATATCCTTGCCTTGATACCAAATCTCGTCTTCCACCGCGAACGTGCCGCGCGGCGCGGTGGTGAAGCGGTTGAGCTCAAAGTTCTGGAACCACGTGCCATTATCGCCCGCAGGCTCTAGCCCCAGTGCCGCCATGGCCCCTGCTACATAAGTGGTGGCCATATCATCGCCGCGCGTGCCGGGGCTGCGCCCTTCAAAGAAGTCATCGGCAAGGGTCTTGATGTGCGTGCGCAAGCGGCCATCATCGATCGCAGGATAAGTGGTTAGCTGACCCGCTTGAGCGGCCTTTGACTTTGTTTGCCCAGATTGGGCTTGCGCAAATTGGGTTGCCACGGCCCCCGCAACAACCACAGCCACCAAAGCGGTGCCAGCTATCCATCTTTTCATGACAATTCCTTAAACGGCTGTTGCGCCGCCATCGATGACAAAGGTCTGCCCGGTGGTGAACCCACCCGCGCGTGAGGCCAAGAACACCGCCATGCCGGCAATCTCGTCAGGTTCCCCAATGCGCTTCAAGCAGGAATGGGTGGTGGCCTGCTTCAAGGTTGCGGGATCTTCCCACAAGGCGCGCGCGAAGTCGGTCTTGATGAGGCCCGGTGCGATACAATTCACCGTCACGCCATCTGGGCCATATTCCAGCGCAAGGTTACGCGCCAATTGCATGTCGGCGGCCTTGGAGATGTTGTACGCGCCAATGATATTGGTCGCCTTCAAGCCACCAATCGAGGAAATGATGGTGATGTTACCCGCCTTGCGCGCCACCATTTGCGGCGCAACCATCGAGATCAGCCAATGGTTGGAGATGATGTTGTTTTGCAGGATTTTCGCAAACACATCGTCTGCAATCCCAGCCATTGGGCCATAATAGGGGTTAGAGGCTGCGTTGCAGACCACAATATCAATCTGGCCAAAGCGCGCATTGGTTTGGTCGACCAAGCGCTGCAGGTCTTCTTTGGACGAGATGTTGGCAGGTACCGCCAGCGCGCGGCTATCGCCATGCTTGGCATTGATGGCATTGGCGACATCTTCACAAGGGCCAGCTTTACGTGATGATACGACGACATTAGCCCCGTGATCGGCCATTTGCTCAACGATGGCTTTGCCAATCCCGCGCGAAGAACCTGTGACGATGGCAGTCTTGCCGCTGAGGTCGAAAATGTTAGGCATAAGGCTTCCCCCTGAATATGTTGTTTGAACCCGGCATCTGATGTGCTGGCCAAGTTTCTGCCACGGGTTTGGCACAGGGGAAAGGGGGCGATGGCGCGTTGCGCGCTTCGCCAACAGCCACAGACAGTTCGCCTGCTCTAGCCGTGTGTGCCGTCGAGCTTGTCGAGACGGGCTTGCATCGCCGCCATCTGAGCCCGCATGGCGACTAATTCTTCCGAAGCCTCCGCTTTGGCCGCGGCTTTGTTCGTCGGCCGCAAAGCAGTCGGTACGACCACCCCGGTAAAGGCTTTCGCCGCTTCTGCCATCATCGACATATTGGCGCGCACGGCTTGCTGAAACAATTCAGCCGGCCCTGACAGGTCAAAGCCACCATTGAGCGACTTTGAGAATTGCTCGCGGCTATCGGTAAAACTCTTCATGGCGAGATCGAGGTAGGAGGGCAGGAAGCCTTGAACGCTATCGCCATAAGAACGGATGATGTCGCGCAGGAACCCGACGGGCAAAAGATTATTGCCCGAGCTTTCAGCCTCCAGAATAATCTGGGTCAGGATGGAGCGGGTGATATCGTCGCCGGACTTGGCATCAAATACAACAAAATCAACACCATCTCGCACCATTTGGGCCAAATGATCCAAGGTGACATAGGCAGAGGTCGAGGTGTTATAGAGACGCCGATTGGCGTACTTCTTAATCGTCACCACGGAGGTTGCCTGTTTGCTATCGGCCAAATGGGGCTCCCTATCGCTACGAATTGCGCGATTTTGCCTAGTTTCGCCGCTGTTCTTCGCAGATGCAAGACAATTGGGCAGGTGCGAAACGCAGGTTGCAAACACGTCAGGCTGAAATGGTCGGCTGCCATGCAGGATGGTGTTTCAGACAGGTCCGCTAGCTTGACCAAGGGCTGCACAAAGCCAAACGAATCCGGATCGGGCTTTGTTTAAGATTGACGCCAACCTATTCTTACGCAAGACAGGGCAAAATAGTTCTGGGAAAGGCATACGCACATGAGCACTTCTTCTTCCGACATCGTGATCGTCTCGGCGGCACGCACCCCCATTGGCTCGTTTTCGGGCGCATTTGCGACCGTGGAGGCGCATGAATTGGGCAGAACCGCCATTGTCGCAGCTTTGGCGCGCGCGGGCGTCGCTGGTGAAGAAGTCTCGGAATTGATCTTCGGCCAAGTGTTGACCGCTGGCAAAGGCCAAAATCCCGCCCGTCAGGCCAGCCGCGCTGCGGGTATCTCAGACGCGGCACCTGCTTGGTTGGTCAACCAAGTCTGTGGCTCTGGTCTGCGCACCGTGGCTCTGGCTGCGCAACAGATCATGACCGGCAGTGCCGATATCGTCGTTGCAGGTGGCCAAGAAAGCATGAGCTTGTCGGCCCATGCGGCCTATATGCGCGCCGGCACCAAAATGGGCGATCTAGGCCTTGTGGACACCATGATCCGCGACGGCCTGACCGACGCCTTCTTCTCCTATCATATGGGCATTACAGCCGAGAATGTTGCCGAGAAGTGGCAGATCACCCGCGATGAGCAAGACCAGTTCGCCACCGCCAGTCAAAACAAAGCCGAAGCCGCCCAAACCGCGGGTCGCTTTGACGCGGAAATCGCCGCCGTCACCGTGAAGGGCCGCAAGGGCGATGTGACCGTCGATAAGGACGAATATATCCGCAAAGGGGCCACGATGGAGGCAGCCCAAGCTCTCCGCGCCGCATTCAAGAAAGACGGCACTGTCACGGCAGGCAATGCTTCAGGCATTAATGATGGCGCAGCGGCCTTGGTTGTCATGAGTGCGGCCGAAGCTGCCAAGCGCGGCCTGACCCCTTTGGCCCGCATCGCTTCTTTCGCCACTGCAGGCGTTGATCCCTCCATCATGGGTACGGGCCCAATTCCGGCGTCCAAGCGCGCTTTGGAAAAAGCAGGCTGGAAACCCGCTGACCTCGACTTGATCGAGGCGAACGAGGCCTTCGCCGCCCAAGCCATCGCCGTGAACCGTGACATGGGCTGGGATACCAGCAAAGTGAACGTCAATGGCGGCGCGATTGCCTTAGGCCACCCAATCGGCGCTTCCGGTGCTCGCGTGTTGGTGACGCTGTTGCATGAAATGGCCGCCCGCGACGCCAAGCGCGGCCTTGCTACCTTGTGCATCGGCGGCGGCATGGGTGTCGCGCTGTGTGTGGAGCGGTAGCTTAGTCACCCATTCACTGCCTTCGCCGCTCGCGGGGTATCCGAGCATGCGCCCTCCCCTCTCCTCTTGGGAGAGGGGGGGTAAGGGCTTGCGGACGCAAACAATCTTTGTTTTGTAGGATGAAGTCAGGACAATTCGCTCCTTAGATTAGTGATTGTAAGCCCTCACCCCCTACCCCTCTCCCAGTAGGGAGAGGGGAAAAATTGGCCAGTCCACCCCAAATAATTTTTATTGCGAGGCACTTGCAACTAGAACCATTCTCGTCTACATAAGAATGACTCTCAGAAGCAAGAAATGGACAAGCCCATGTATGTTTGCAATTGCAACGGAATTCGCGAGAAAGCGGTCCACGAGGCAATTGCGGCGGGTGCCGGGCGACCTTGCGATGTGTTCCTTGCCAATAAATGCCGTGCCCAATGCGGCCGTTGCGTGCCTGAGATGCAAGAACTGATTGAACGTCAGACCCAGCAATTCAAAGTAGCCGCTGAATAAAGTCTGCCTTGTCGAATCCGACAGGAAGCCTATAGTAGCTCATCAATTAGGAGCCTCCCATGCAAGCCGCAGAGGGCGTCATCGCACGCCTAAACACCATTCTGACCAATGAGTTGACCGCCATCAACCAGTATTTCTTGCATGCCCGCATGTATAAGAATTGGGGCCTGACCAAGCTGGGTGACATTACCTATAAAGAGTCGATCGGCGAGATGAAGCACGCTGATTATTTGATTGAGCGCATCCTGATGCTCGACGGCCTGCCCAATATGCAGGACATGCACAAGCTAAAGCTGGGCGAGAACGTACCCGAATGTTTGGCCGCAGACCTCGCGGTGGAATATCGCGGCCAAGGCCAAATGAAGGATGCGATTGAGCATTTCGAGAAAGTCCGCGATTACGTGTCGCGCGATATCGTCGCCAAAATCCTTGAAGATACCGAAGAGCATATCGACTTCCTCGAAACCCAATTACAATTGATCGACC